>NZ_CP025794.1:3300000-3530957 GCF_002906655.1 Vibrio hyugaensis
GTGATGGAGTTTAAAGAGTGGATGGATGAAGCTAGATCCAAAATCCCTTTCGCCAACCAACTCTCTCAGCTTAATCAATTAGATAGCCATGATACTGCCCGTTTTCTGACGCTTTTAGGCGGCGATGAAGATAAAATGCGCATCGCTGTGGCCTTGCTCATGACTTATGTCGGCACGCCATGCCTTTACTACGGTAGCGAGGTCGGCTTAGAAGGTGGGCTAGACCCAGACAATAGACGTTGTTTTCCATGGAAGAGCGTTGGTGACTCGAAGTGGTTTTCTTTCTACCAGCAACTGATTGGAATTCGCAGTAAATACAAGTCATTACAATCAGGAAGCTTGCTGTGGCTGCACTGCGATGAAACCGTGATGGTGTATGCTCGACAACTAAAAAAAGAAACAATAGTTGTGGCATATAACTTAGGTGATTACGACAAAAATGTTAACTTGCCTTTATGGCAACTAGGCTCAAATGCAAAACATTTGCATCAATTATTAGACACTGGTGAAGTTGTGAGTGCGCAACGTCATTTTTCTGTCAATATCCCAGCAATGAACTACAAAATATGGCAGTTGGAGTGACACGCCTGCTCAGATTTATTAAAATTTATGAATACATAAATGAAAAACTATAAATAGATCTTCGGTAACCTTCGCTTTCGAAGGACAAATAATGATTGAAACAATGGTGTTTAATGGGTAATAAAAGGCGATTTAGCCTCAAGTTTGTCATCTTCTTCCCGCTATTTTTGTTTATCGCTGTCATGATGGTGACAGCGAAGAACTATTACGATGCAATGAACCGCTACATCACATTGGAGTACGCGCAGGTTGATCGAGCTATCGATCGAGCGATAAAAGTGCTGACCGCTTTAGATTATAGCTTTATTAATTATTCCAACCCTGCGCACCCATTGTTCAAAGAACATAACCATATGGAAAAAAATGGGTTGTGCTACGTCTGGCCCATCGATGTGTTGTTGTTAGAGAGCAAGCACTCTGGTGGTTTACCCGCTGTAGAGCTGGATTATATGATCGTGGGGCAAACAGAGCTCTGCGAACCGGGTACTGAACTGTTTAAATTGGCAGAGAAAAAAGCGGGCTTTGCCCCTTCGTTGTCATTTCTTCACGATATTGAATCTCACATCGTTGCGATTCATTATATTGATCAGCGAGGGTACATTATTTCTTCGCCGGATACCTACGCCCAATATTACACCCAACAACTTTGGGAAACCCTAAAGGCTAGACCTTTTTGGCAAAAAACTGCTCAAGAGACGATGAAAGTCTCTTTGTCTGGCCCTGCACCAATGCTGGATCGCCATGACGGGCAGATTGTAAGTTTGACAGTACCTGTTTATGAGCGAGGCATCCATCAGGGCGTATTATCGATTGATTTTGATGTGGATGGATTGCTTGAAACAAACGAGAACTTAACCGGACATCTGCACATCATTTCTAATGTGATGGGGTTACCTGATAATGTAATGCGAGTCCAACCTGTTGAGCATGAACGCCTGAGTGCAAACCATACTATTTTCTATGAATATAATCTTTGGGATGAGTTCAAGAACTTGTTGGCATTTGAGAAATACAGCGTTGCGGTGGCTTTCTTTATCTACGTGTTGAGTACAGTAGCACTATTTTTGGTTAACACACGTACAGAGCGACATTACTTCAAAGAACTGGCTGCAAAAGATCCAATGACGGGCTTATTGAACCGCCGTGGAATTCAAGCGGTTTGGCGAAACAAAATGACCAAGAAGCACGTTGCTTTAGCGGTGTTTGATATCGATGACTTTAAGGCGATTAACGATACGCATGGCCATGATGTTGGTGATGATGCGATTTGTTTAGTCGCTAAATGTATACGAGACAACATTCGATACTCTGATGTCGCATCACGCTTTGGTGGAGAAGAGTTTGTCTTGGCTATCTATGATGAAGACTTCGACAGCATGCTAAGAATTTTAGAGCGTGTAAGAAAAGCCATTGCTAAAAACTCAACTAAAATCGTCGACGGAGGCTTTACGGTTTCGGGTGGGGTTGAATTTAAGTCTGCGGCTCAATTGGAAGGTTTTGATGAGCTGTTTAAGCTTGCTGATGAAAAGCTTTATGAAGCGAAAAGTACAGGTAAGAACAAAATCTGTTATTAAGCGACTTAAGCAATTTGTTGTTGGAAATTAGACATAAAAAAGGGCGAATTCATCGCCCTTTTTTAATGTCGGTAGGTTAAGCGACGCGCGCGTGCAATTCATCTCGATAACGTTGAATGTACTCGACAATAGGGGCGGCTTTGTTAAACGTACGGATTTCTCGGAACAGTTCTTTCGCTTCTGGATACGCTTGTCGCAGATAAGAGAACCATTGTTTTACGCGATTCGGGTAGTACAAGCCTTTGTCGCCTTTCATTTCAAACTGTGAGTAGTAAATCAATAGATCAACCACTTCTGACCAAGGCATAGGCTGGTGGTTGTGTTTAACCATGTTTCCAAGGTTAGGAATGTTGAATGCACCTCGGCATACCATCAAAGAATCAACGCCTGTGGTCGCAATGCAACGTTGGCCATCTTCATAATTCCAGATTTCGCCGTTAGCGATTAATGGGATATCGAAACGCTCACGAATCTTCGTAATGTATTCCCACTTAATTTCAGAAGCTTTGTATCCGCCTTCTTTGGTACGAGCATGAACAGTGAGCTCATTCGCTCCAGCTGTTTGAATTGCGTCTACAATCTCAAAACAGTCTTCTGGATTCTCCCAACCAAGACGAATCTTGGCGGTCACTGGAATATTGGCTGGAACAGCGTCACGGCAGGCTTTAACCACATTGTGGATAAGTTCAGGGTGCTGTAACAAGGCTGCACCACCTTTACTCTTGTTCACCAACTTTGCTGGGCAGCCAAAGTTCAAATCAATACCGCGCGCGCCAAGCTCCGCCGCTTTTATCGCGTTTTCAGCCATCCAGTTTGG
Source organism: Vibrio hyugaensis (assembly GCF_002906655.1). NCBI lineage: Bacteria > Pseudomonadati > Pseudomonadota > Gammaproteobacteria > Vibrionales > Vibrionaceae > Vibrio > Vibrio hyugaensis. The sequence continues at coordinate 3,302,974 of NZ_CP025794.1, forward strand.
TTCTTGCCCGAGTAGTTGGACATGGACAGGTACACCAGATGCAGTTTGAGAGCCTTGCAGAAGTTCTGGGCATAAGCGATGGAAAACATGATCTGGAAGAAGCTGATCGATCACACGAACAAACTCTGTCACACAAAGATCATAGTCGTTTATTTCAGTCAGGATTTGACGCATCAAATGGTCCAAAACCCCTTCCATCGGGCCTAATACAACTCGCATAGCTTGCCTAATACAGTTTGGTGAGAAAAAGGAGGGCGATTGTAGCGATGTGAGTGAAGTTTGTCATTAAAAGAGTCATCCGCTTGGAGTGACATCAACTAGCATTCTATATACCCAAGCATCTCGAGGTTACTTGGGTATAAGCTCTGGGGTATAATGCCGCCAAATTCATGGGAAACCAGATGTCATGCAATACACATTGATTGAGAAAGGTGAAGTCCAGCTAGATGAGTCTTCACTATTTATTGAAGGTGCAGTACTCGCGGCCAACTTGACCACTAAGCCTTTAGCTCCAGAAACATGGTTAGAACCACTGTTGGGTGAGGGTTTTAAAGCGATTCAACCAGCAATTGAAGAGCAGATTCACAAGCAGCACAATTATATACTGCGTAATGAATACTCGATTCTAGGACTAACAAAGAGTAATGCAGAGCAGTTGGCTGATTTTGCTGAAGGCTTTATGTCTGTATGGTCAACCATCGAAGAACAATGGCAAGAAGTTACGCTTAATGATGGCTTAGAGCGTATGTTGCAAGCTTTGCTTACGACGATGATGTTGGCGATTGACGAAGAACAGACTCAACAGCAGATGCGCGATGCGGGTATTGAGACACCGCCTGCACTTGCTGATTTTGTGGACCAGCTTGATCTGATGATCAATGAAGTCGCATTGGGTGCCGATGAGTTGATGGTTGGTAAAAAATCGAAGAGCTTGAACCCGTTTAAAGGCGTGGGTCGTAACGATATGTGTTCATGTGAAAGTGGTAAGAAATTTAAGCAGTGCTGTGGCAAGTAAACGCCAGCTATCTGACTTGACGTTAAAAAGCCGACATTGAGGTCGGCTTTTTGCTAGGTGTCGTTTGGTTATCGAGCCTTATTATTGGATCGGGTTCTTTCTTCTTGGGCTTACAAACTGAGCGATAACGATAAAAGCGAATGCAATCAGGTTGCCGGCAAAAATAACGACTAGCCATTGTGGCATTGATAGACCAAAGAACTGCCATACGATCTTCGCACAGTCGCCGTACGCCTCAAACATCCACGGGACCCATTGATTCAATGGTGCCCAGCTCGGAAACGTGACGAACAAGTCACAAGTGGCGAATGGAGATGGGTTAAACTGATAATCCACGTGCTGCATCGCCAGCATCAAACCTTTGTATGCACTTGCTCCCCATCCCGCCAGAGCAACCCAGCGTATCAACGGGTTGTTTGGGGCGATAAGACCAAGTATCGCCGCTGCGCCAATCCCCATCATAGCGACACGCTCATAGATACACATGACACATGGGGCTAACATCATCACGTGTTGGAAGAATAAGGCGCAGGCTTCAAAAAAGATGATCGCCAAAAGGAGTAGGAGCCAAGATAAGCGTCCTTTCGAAAACTGGTTTAGTGATGCGAAAATAGTCACGGGTTTCAATCCTGTCTGAAATATAAAAAAGCTCTGATTACTCAGAGCTTTTTAACGTGGATAAGTTTCCTAATCAACTCATATTTTTAGTGTCCACCTGACACAACGGGCGCTAGATCACCACTACTAGGCACAATCCAACCAGCATCGTAGAAGAATGCGGTTGCAGGTTCTAGGAAGAACATGATGCCCATCAAACCCACAAGAGCAAGTACGATAGTGTATGGTAATGCCATGACGACCATGCGGCCGTATGATAGACGAATCAATGGTGCCAGTGCAGATGTTAGCAAGAATAGGAAGGCTGCTTGACCGTTTGGAGTCGCAACAGAAGGTAGGTTAGTACCTGTGTTGATTGCTACTGCAAGTAGGTCGAATTGTTCACGGGTGATTTGACCGTCGATCAATGCCGCTTTCACTTCATTGATGTAGACCGTCCCTACGAATACGTTATCCGATACCATCGACAATAGGCCGTTTGCGACATAGAACAACGCAAGTTGCGTACCTTTGTCCTCAACGGCGAGAACCGCGTCGATAACAGGTTTAAACAACTCTTGGTCAATGATAACGGCTACAATCGCGAAGAATACCGCTAGTAACGCGGTGAATGGCAGTGCCTCTTCAAACGCTTTACCCATTGAGTGCTCTTCGATAACACCCGTAAATGAGGTTGCTAGGATAATTACCGAAAGACCAATAAGGCCCACTGCTGCTAAGTGCAGAGCAAGTGCTGCAATTAACCAAACTGCAATTAGACCTTGAATCCAAAGCTTAGCAACATCTTGATTAGTACGCGTTTTGCGTTCTTCACGGTCGAAGTCAACAAGGATTTTACGAACGTTATCAGGCAGCTGTGCACCGTAACCACAAATTTTTAGCTTCTCTACTACCGCACAAGTGATCAAGCCGCAGAAGAAGACAGGAAGAGTTACAGGTGCCATGCGAATTAAGAACTCACCAAAGAACCAACCGGCTTGGTCAGCAATGATTAAGTTTTGTGGCTCACCAACCATGGTTGTTACACCGCCTAGCGCTGTACCTACACCAGCGTGCATAAGTAACGAACGTAGGAATGCACGGTAGTTTTCTAGGTCGTCGCGAGTTAGTTCAGTAATGGTGTCATCTTGAGTATGGTCGTGGTCACCAATAGGATTGCCTGAAGCGACTTTGTGGTAAATCGAGTAGAAGCCTACCGCAACACTGATAACGACAGCGATTACAGTCAGCGCGTCTAAAAATGCCGACAAAAACGCCGCTGCGAAACAGAATGCGAGCGAAAGTAACGTTTTTGAACGAATACCAAGCAGAATCTTCGTGAAGATGAACAGCAAGAGCTGCTTCATGAAGTAGATACCCGCAACCATAAATACTAACAGCAGAAGTACTTCGATATTTGCAACCAGCTCGTGCTTCACCTGGGCAGGGCTGGTCATACCTATAGCAACCGCTTCAATTGCAAGTAGGCCACCTGGTTGAAGTGGGTAACACTTCAGTGCCATCGCTAGTGTGAAAATAAACTCCGCTACTAGTAACCAACCTGCAACAAATGGGTCAATTAAGAAGAAAACAATCGGGTTAATAATTAAGAAGGCTATAATGGCAACTTTGTACCAATCAGGCGCTTTACCAAGGAAGTTCTTGATAAAGGCATTTCCGAGCGACATCGGCATGATAATTCTCTTTATAACAAAATTATGAATAGACACTACAATAGTGCTTAAGTATCTGTTTGTTAGACTTATTACTTAGTCTTTTAAAACAATAACTTAGAAAAACAACAATCCATTGTCTTACTGTAGTCTTGCCAAGTTACTTCCCCTGAACTTAAGCACCGCTCACTTTCGACCGCAACTCTACACTTCGGCATTTTATAGTCAATAACAAAACGTGATGCTTCCGACTAAAACTGCTTTTTAATTGTAATAACGCGATCAAAACGGCGTTACTATATCACGAAAAGCTTTAAAAAAATCACCTTGGATTTTAATTGCCACCCAATTGCGAGAAAAGATAAATTAAGAAAGAATATTAATCGTATAACACAAATTTATTTTGCATATTTTGAACATAAAAATGTGACGTATTAGGCTTTATTTTTCCTATGTTTGTGGTCGGTAAATTTTATTCAAAATATATTTTTTGCACGTTTGGTTCCAAGTGGTTAACATTTTTAATTGAAGATATATGTAGAGTATTAACTCTATATTGAGATTTCGTTTCATTTATTGATCGTTAATTTTCGCAAATCGTTAAGTAGTGGTATGATGAGTGGTATCGACCCTTAGAAATCAATATTGGATAAAAACAGAATGGTCATTAAGGCTAAGAGCCCTGCGGGTTTCGCAGAAAAGTATATTATCGAGAGCATCTGGAACGGCCGTTTTCCTCCTGGCTCAATTTTACCCGCTGAACGTGAACTGTCTGAACTAATCGGGGTTACTCGAACTACACTACGTGAAGTATTGCAACGCCTTGCACGTGATGGCTGGCTGACTATCCAACACGGTAAGCCAACTAAAGTGAACCAATTTATGGAGACGTCAGGTCTGCACATATTGGACACTTTGATGACGCTAGATGTAGACAATGCGACCAACATTGTTGAAGACCTTCTTGCTGCGCGTACTAACATCAGCCCTATCTTTATGCGTTATGCATTTAAAGCAAACAAAGAGAGCTCTGAACGTACTATTCAAAATGTGATTGAATCTTGTGAAGCACTCGTTAACGCATCCTCTTGGGATGAGTTTATTGCGGCATCTCCGTACGCTGAAAAGATCCTTCAAAGCGTGAAAGAAGACAACGAGAAAGACGAAGCAAAACGTCAAGAGATCTTGATTGCTAAGACATTTAACTTCTATGATTACATGTTGTTCCAACGCCTAGCATTCCACTCTGGTAACCAGATTTACGGTCTGATTTTTAACGGTTTGAGAAAGCTTTACGATCGTGTAGGTAGCTACTACTTCTCGAACCCTGCATCACGTGATCTTGCATTGAGATTTTACCGTCAATTACTTGAAACGTGTGAGACCGGTCAGCGTGAACAGTTGCCAATTTTGATTCGTCATTACGGTATGGAAAGTGCTCAAATCTGGAACGAGATGAAGCTGCAACTCCCAACGAACTTCACTGAAGACGACAGCTAAACTTAGACGCAACAATGTCTTTAAAGAATTAAAGAAAACCGCAGTCAATGAACTGCGGTTTTTTATTTTAGCTTTTAGGCTAAAGACAATCGGGGTAAAGGTTGATAAAGAATCTCGATGATGTCTGACAGAATGTGGTCGTAGGTATTAAATACAGTCAAAGACAAATCTGAAGTAATGTCGTACAGTTCTTCCATGGTAAGAGTGTCGACTTCTCCACTAATATATTCGTTGAGCGCTTGTATGGACCTTGCCGATGTTGGAGAGGCGAGGCTCAAAGGGCTGATGACAGAGAGTTGATTAAGCTTTCTTATCATCACGGCCCCATAGTTTCTCATTCGCTCAGGACCACCTCTGTCTTCCATGTCTTGGATGCTGATACGCAGCTGTGTCAGTGTCTCTAAGCTATCCATCACCGTTTGCCAGTTCATGTGGTACTCATCGTTAAGTTCATCCCTTTGAGCGATGGCTAGCCATGCAATGGTCACTTCATCCATCAGGAACAAACTGTGGCGAATTAACCGGCCGTGTTCCATTTGATTGCGTGCGATTGAGTTGTCTTCCCATTGCTCCATCAGTTTATCTATTTTGATTTGCAGCACGCGATACATGGGTTTGTTCTCAAAGCGAGATGTTTCAACCAAGAGATGTAATTTATTGCTTAATTCACTATGGATGTGTTCTATCTCTTTCTCATGGTTTTGGTGGCATTGGATAGAGTAGTGAGTAACTGCTCTGTGGCGACGCAGTAGTTGAACGACATCACGAAGTAATGTGAGTAGCTGGTACTTACGAGCATGTTGCTTTTCTCGCTTCGCAGCCAAATGATAAATCCCAGCCAGAATGGCAATTGAGATCAAAGTTGAAATCAAAACAAACATAACCAACTCCTTGTTAGTGCTTTTGACCTAGCCATTAAGTAGGAGCAGCTTTGATGCCAATAATTAAATTTTTTAAAAACAGATGGTTACGCTTATTTATAATGGGGGGATGTACGAATTTGGTGCGTTAACTCACCAAAAGTGTGAATTTGGTCAAAAAATCCCCGCCGAAATGGGCGGGGACTTCTAAGTTATGCCGTAAAGTAACGAATTACATTACACGCATACCTGGTTGAGCACCTTCGTGTGGCTCAAGGATCCATAGGTCGCTGCCGCCAGGGCCAGCCGCTAGGATCATACCTTCAGACATACCAAACTTCATCTTACGAGGTTTTAGGTTTGCAACCATAACAGTTAGCTTGCCTTCTAGCTCTTCAGGTTTGTATGCCGACTTGATACCCGAGAACACTTGGCGAGTCTCACCACCGATGTCCAGTTGGAACTTCAGTAGCTTATTTGCTTTTGGCACTTCTTCACACGAGATGATGCGCGCGATACGCATATCAACCGCTGCGAAAGCATCGAACTCAATTTCTTCAGCGATAGGGTCTTTGTCTAGCTCAGTTTGGTTTGCTTTTTCTTTCTCAGCTTCCGCTTTCTCTTTTGCTGCCATTTCTGCCGCTGCATCTTCTTTAGAAGACTCAATCATCGCTTCCACTTTTTTAGGATCAATTCGGTTAAATAGCGCTTTGAACTTAGTGATCTCGTGATCAGTTAGCGGAGTAGCAACGCCTTCCCACGTTAGCTCTTCGTTTAGGAAAGCTTCAGTGCGAGCCGCAAGCTCAGGCATCACTGGTTTCAGGTAAGCCATTAGTACGCGGAATAGGTTAATACCTACAGAAGAAACTTCTTGAAGCTCTTTCTCTTTACCTTCTTCTTTTGCAAGAACCCAAGGTGCTTTCTCATCGATGTACTGGTTCGCTTTGTCTGCTAGCGCTGTGATTTCACGGATAGCACGGCTGAATTCGCGAGTTTCGTATAGCTCACCGATACGCTCAGCAGCTGCAACGAATTCGTTGTAAAGCTCTGGTTCTGCAAATTCAGCAGATAGCTTGCCTTCAAAGCGCTTGGTGATGAAGCCTGCGTTACGAGAAGCAAGGTTAACAATCTTGTTTACGACGTCAGCGTTTACACGTTGAGTGAAGTCTTCAAGGTTAAGGTCAAGGTCATCGATACGGCTGTTTAGTTTCGCCGCGTAGTAGTAACGTAGACATTCAGGGTCTAGGTGCTCTAGGTACGTACTTGCTTTGATGAACGTGCCTTTAGACTTAGACATTTTCGCACCGTTAACCGTTACGTAGCCGTGTACGAATACGTTGTTTGGCTTACGGAAACCAGAACCTTCTAGCATCGCAGGCCAGAATAGGCTGTGGAAGTAAACGATGTCTTTACCGATGAAGTGGTACAGCTCAGCTGTGCTGTCTTTCTTCCAGTATTCGTTGAAGTCTAGGTCATCACGCTTGTCACATAGGTTCTTGAATGAGCCCATGTAACCGATAGGTGCATCTAGCCATACGTAGAAGAACTTGTCTTTTTCACCAGGAATTTCGAAACCGAAGTAAGGTGCATCACGAGAGATATCCCACTGTTGCAGACCAGACTCGAACCACTCTTGCATTTTGTTTGCTGTTTCAGCTTGCAGTGAGCCAGAGCGTGTCCACTCTTTTAGCATGCTTTCGAACTGAGGTAGGTCGAAGAAGAAGTGCTCAGAGTCTCTCATTACTGGAGTTGCGCCAGATACTGCTGATTTTGGGTTAATCAGTTCAGTTGGGCTGTACGTCTCACCACAGTTATCACAGTTGTCGCCGTATTGGTCTTCTGACTTACACTTAGGGCAAGTACCTTTAACGAAACGATCTGGTAGGAACATTTCCTTCTCAGGATCGAACAACTGAGAAATAGTACGGCTAGAGATAAAGCCATTCTTCTTCAGCTCAAGGTAGATGTGAGAAGCGAGTTCACGGTTCTCTTCTGAGTGCGTGCTGTGGTAGTTATCAAAGCTAATATCAAAGCCAGCGAAGTCTTTTTGATGCTCTTCACTAACTGCAGCGATCATCTCTTCTGGTGTAATACCCATCTGTTGTGCTTTTAGCATGATTGGTGTGCCGTGAGCATCGTCAGCACAGATGAAGTTTACAGTGTTGCCACGTAGACGTTGGTAGCGAACCCAGATATCAGCTTGAATGTGCTCAAGCATGTGACCTAGGTGAATCGAACCATTAGCGTACGGAAGGGCACAAGTTACCAGCAGTTTTCTTGGATCGTTTGCCATACTTAATAATCGCTTTTTGATAGGTATAAAAAATAGAGAGTAATACTACCCCATGAGCTTCCTAACTCCAAGGCATCAAACCATGGATTGCCTTAGTTTTTTTGGGGTTCTGAATCTCGCCGCTGGGTGCTACGATTAGATGAATATAGGAGGCCTCATGCATCAGTTCACTTCAAAACAAGATTTTTGTCATTGGCTTAACCAGTTCCAGCATCCGCAGTTGGTGGAAAACTGGGCAGATATTAATGGTATGGTTGCGATTCCTGCGCAAGGTGGCATTCAGATCACCTTGCCATTTGCGACCAATGAACTTCAAGTTGCGTTGAGCCGTTGGGTTAAAGAGCAACAAGCATCGGGTGATATTCCAGCGTTTGATGTTCAAATCGAGCTGAATATCAAAGCGCTTGAGACGCAAGTTTCCAATGCCGTCAAAGGAGTTAAAAACATTATCGCAGTTAGCTCAGCAAAGGGGGGCGTGGGTAAATCGACAACGGCCGTTAACCTTGCTTTAGCCATTGCACAGTCGGGTGCGAAAGTTGGTTTGTTAGATGCTGATATCTATGGCCCATCTGTTCCTATGATGCTGGGTCAAGAAGACGCAAAACCAGAAGTTCGCGATGCGAAATGGATGGAGCCAATTTTCGCACATGGCATCTATACTCATTCTATCGGCTACTTAGTGGATAAGTCGGAAGCGGCCATTTGGCGGGGCCCGATGGCCTCTAAAGCGCTTTCACAGTTGCTGACGGAAACTGATTGGCCAGAGCTTGATTACTTGGTGATTGATATGCCACCTGGCACGGGTGATATTCAATTGACGTTGTCACAGCAGATTCCAGTAACAGGTACTGTGCTTGTTACTACACCACAAGATCTTGCATTAGCGGATGCTCGTAAAGGCGCGGCGATGTTCCATAAAGTGAACGTCCCAGTTGTTGGTGTAGTAGAGAATATGAGTTATCACATTTGTGGTCAGTGTGGTGCGGTCGAACACATTTTTGGTACTGGCGGTGCTGAAAAAATGTCGCAAGAGTTTGGCTTAGCCTTACTGGGTCAAATCCCATTGCACATTTCAATGCGGGAAGACATTGATGTGGGCACTCCAACCGTCGCAAGACGCCCGGAGAGTGAGCATGCTGGCTACTACAAGCAATTGGCCGATCGTGTTTGTAGCATCATGTATTGGCAAGGAAAGGCCAAGCCAGATGCAATCAGTTTTACAATGGTAAACTAAGTTCTTAAACAGTGCTGGTTGAAAACTGTTCGTTTTATCGTTTGCCTAGAGGTTGATCCTCTAGGTAGACAGAAACTTATAACGAAACTCTAATTCCAGCTAGTAACTATGGGGTGAACTCCCTATAATCACGCAGTTTATCTTTTTATGTGACTAGAAAATCATCATCGGGTGCAAACTAATGTCTGATAATAATCAATGCGTCATCGTAGGTATTGCTGGCGCTTCTGCTTCTGGAAAAAGTCTGATCGCGAGCACGATTTACAATGAGCTTCGCGAGAAAGTGGGCGATCATCAAATCGGTGTCATCACGGAAGATTGCTACTACAACGACCAAAGCCAACTAAGCATGGAAGAGCGTGTAAAGACTAACTACGACCACCCGAGCGCGTTAGACCACGACCTACTTTGTGAACACTTGGAAAAATTGGTGCGTGGCGAAGCCGTAGAAGTGCCTGAGTACAGCTACACTGAGCACACTCGTACAAGTAACACCACACCAATGACCCCTAAAAAGGTAATCATTTTAGAAGGCATCTTGCTGCTAACAGACCCGCGCCTGCGTAACCTAATGCACGCAACTGTGTTTATGGATACACCTTTGGATATTTGTCTACTTCGTCGTGTTAAGCGTGACGTTGAAGAACGCGGTCGTACAATGGACTCTGTTCTTAAGCAATACCAACAAACTGTTCGTCCGATGTTCATGCAATTTATTGAACCTTCAAAGCAATACGCAGATATCATCGTTCCTCGTGGTGGTAAAAACCGTATCGCAATCGACGTTCTTAAAGCGCACATTGCAAAACTTCTGAAAGCTTAAGCCTTTAGACGGCTATATCGCTTTATTTTTGTGATAAGAAGTGGCACCTTAGGTGCCACTTCTTTTTTTGTTTTTAAATTAGTCAGTTGCAGATAAAAATTGGATGTTTTTCACGCTTTTGCGGAACTGTCTGCGATAAGTAGCGTCAGCTATTATAATTTTAAAAACACACGAGCAAGGAAAAAGCGAATGAAGAAACTGCTCTTAATTATCGCCATACCCGTTGTGGCAATTTTGGCCGTTGTTTTAGCATTAATTATTTTCGTCAATCCGAATCAATTTAAACCCCTTATTGTGGAACAAGCGCAGAAGCAAACGGGTTTAGAGTTGGTGATTGAAGGCGATATCAGTTGGCAGTTTTTCCCATCGATTGGTTTCGAACTGGGACGCACCGAGCTGCGCAATCCTCAAGGCTTTAGCCAACCAAATTTATTCAAAGTCGACACCGTCGGTGTGGATGTCTCAGTTACGCCGCTATTGAGCAAACAATTAGAAATTGGCAATGTCACACTGGATGGCGCTGAGTTCTATTTAGAAACCTTGAAAGATGGCAGCAAAAATATTGATGCTCTTACCAAGGCGCAAACTCAACAAGCTGAGCAAACAACGGATACTACGACGAAGCCGGAGAGCGAAACACAAGGTTCTGGCTCCGATTGGACAATCAACCTTGCTGGAGTCACCATCTCAAATGGTTATGTTGAAATCCAAGACAAGCAAACAGATAGCCACATCAAACTTTCTGATATCTCTTTAAATCTCTCCCAGTTTGCTTTTGATAACTGGACCACCGCAGATTTTGGTGTGAAAGGTGAGATGAATGAGCAGAAGTTTACCGCCCAAGGTAAAGCTGACTTTAAGTTGGCGAAAGGTCTTGCAAGCTATGCTCTGAAAGACATCAACTTTGATGCGACTTACGCGGATGCGACAAACAAGATTGATTCGGCAACTATAGGTCTGGACACTTTTGAGTTCGATAAAGCCAATAACCTAAGCTATGCGCTCAAAGGCGAAGCGGGTGGCATGAAACTCGATATGAAAGGCGGCGGTGAGCTGAACGTTGATAAGGCGATTAGCAAACTGCAATTGAACAAGTTGACGCTCAACTCAACTTTTGAGGGGGATGCGCTGCCGCAATCACCAATGAAAGTGGATATGGCTTCGGATCTTTCGTTCGACCTAACTAAGAGTCATCTGAGCTTTGTGTTGGAGAAGCTAACGGCTAACGCCATTGCACTTGATGGTAAAGCGGATGTCACTCTGGGTGATATTCCTAAGGTACGCTTTGCTGTGCACAGCCCTAATATCGACTTAGATGAATTTTTGGGCTTGAATAATCAAGCTCCTGCGGGTGATAAACCAGCATCAGGTGGTAGCAAAGCACCAGCAGGACCAGAAGTTGAACCAGACCTGTCTGCATTGAAAACGTTAGATGTGAAAGGCGATATCACGATCGATAAATTCAAAGCGGCGAATGCGAAGATGGAAGCAGTAAAAGCAAGCTTCTCTATCAATCGTGGTGTGTTTGATCTGAACTCGTTCACCTCTAAGCTGTATCAAGGTACGATTTCTGCAACAGCTAAGTTGGATGCTCGTAAATCACCTGCGACTTATACGGCTAAGAAGTCGATCAAAGGTATTCATGTTCAACCACTACTTATTGATGTAGCGAACAACGATATGCTTGAAGGAACAGGTAATATTGACGTTAATGTGAAGGGCAGCAGCCTCACTCCAACTGGCATCAAAAAGAACTTAGTTGGTACTATCGCGATTAACTTTACCGATGGTGCAGTTAACGGCATTAACGTTGCACAATTGATTCGCGAAAACTACGCACGTTTCAAAGGACAGAGCTTAGACGGCACAGATGAAGTGAAGAAAACTGATTTCAGTGCTATGACAGCAACATTGAAACTGAATAAAGGTGTCGTTTCAACGGATAACATGAAAGCCCAATCACCGTTATTGCGTGTGCGCGGTAAAGGTAAAGCCAACTATCTGAATGAAACCGTCGATTTTACGATCAGTACCTCAGTGGTTGGTTCTTTAGAAGGGCAAGGTGGTAAGAACATCGATGAACTTAAAGACATTACCATTCCTATCAATGTATCTGGAAAATGGGCAGAGCCTAAATTCAAACTGGTCTTTGATGATGTGTTAAAACAAAAAGCACAGAAAGAAATTGATCGTGGCGTAGAGAAACTAACGGACAAGATCAAAGATGAGAAGACCAAAGAAGCCGTTGATGGCCTATTGAAAGGCTTGTTCAATTAACTGCGGTCTAAAAAGGGTTGGCAATGCGCCAACCCTTTTTATTACTTATTGCACGATGAATAGATTACCAATCCACACCTTTTAAAGCTTTTACGCCAGATTCAAAAGCGTGTTTGACGTTCTTTACTTCCGATACTGTATCGGCCATTTCAATCAGAGTGCGGTGTGCTCCGCGGCCAGTGATCACGACAGACTGCATTTGTGGACGGTTGTTTAGGGCTTTTACGACCTCATCCAAGTCTATGTACCCATAGCTCACCATGTAAGTTAATTCGTCAAACAGAATCACATCGATCGATTCGTCTTTAAGCATACGCTTACATTCTTGCCAAACTAACTGAGCAGCATCTGTATCCGCTGTTTTATTCTGTGTTTCCCATGTAAAGCCCGTGGCCATCACTTGGAATTCTACCCCAAGTTTTTCAAGTAGATTACGCTCGCCGTTGTCCCAAGTACCTTTAATAAATTGAGCAACGGAACAATTCAAACCGTGACCAACTGCACGAGCGATCGTTCCGAAGCCCGAAGTTGACTTCCCTTTACCGTTACCTGTGATAACCAGTAGCAAGCCTTTTTCCTCTTGAGCCGCAGCAATTTTTGCGTCTACCTGTTCTTTTACTTTTTGTTGGCGAGCCTTATGGCGTGCTTCTTTGTTTTCTTCGATAGACATATTACTTCCTCAATTCCTTGTCGTGCCTTGCCCAAGCTGACTTGGGTTCATTGGATTATCTCGCTATGATAGACCAACACATCGTGAAGAAAAACCATCGATAATTCAGGGAATAAAATGAAGAAAATACTCGTTGTTTGTATGGGAAATATTTGTCGCTCTCCAACGGGAGAGGCGGTACTGAGAGCGAAAGCCGAAAAGCTTGGTGTGGATGTCGAAATTGACTCGGCTGGCACAATTGGTTACCACGCAGGTAATTCACCAGATGCACGCTCTATGCAAGCCGGTAAGCAACGAGGCTATTCTTTTAAAGGAATACGTTCACGCCAGGTAAAGGTTGAGGATTTTGGTGAGTTTGATCTTGTACTCGCAGCAGACAAGGCGAATCTTGCGGATCTTCTGGATATTTGCCCAGTCGAGTATCGTCATAAAGTCTCGCTATTTTTGAGCCATTCGGACTCTAAATACGATGAAATTCCTGACCCATATTACGGTGGAGAAAGGGGGTTTGAATTGGTATTAGATTTGATTGAAGAAGCTTCAGAAGCAATTTTGAACAAGCTATAAACGTAAATAACAGATAACAAAAAGGGATGAGTATGACTCATCCCTTTTTCGCTTTCTAAAGAGCTATACCTGAACAATCTAATTTGGGATTAACCCGCTAGAATGTCTGTTGCTACTTTATAGCTTGGATCTTCTTTCACATTGATTTCAACCAAGCTACCAGCTTTATCAAGAAGCTTGCGACAGTCAGGACTTAGGTGACGCAGATGAAGCGTTTTACCAAGTGCTGCATAGCGCTCTGCAAGCGTTTCAATTGCTTCAATAGCAGAGTGGTCAGTGACACGTGAATCCGCGAAGTCGACGATCACGTCTTTAGGATCACCATGCGCGTTAAATAGCTCTAGGAAGTTAGCCGCAGAACCGAAGAAGATAGGGCCATGGATTTTGTATTCTTTAGAGCCTTCTTCATTCAAACGAGTGTCTGCGTAGATGTGTTTTGCGTGCTGCCATGCAAACATCAGCGCTGATGCAATAACACCGACAGCAACGGCGACCGCAAGGTCAGTCAGCACCGTAACGACAGTTACTAGAACGATAACGAAGAAGTCTTGTTTAGGAACACGGCGTGCAAGCTTGAAGGTCGCCCATTCAAATGTGCCAATTACAACCATGAACATCACACCGACTAGCGCAGCTAGAGGGATCATTTCGATAAGCGATGATGCAAATAGGATAAAGATCAGAAGTGCACTTGCTGCAACGATGCCAGAAAGTCGACCACGACCACCTGAATTTACGTTGATCATTGATTGACCAATCATTGCACAGCCACCCATCGCACCAAATACTGAACACGTCATGTTTGCCATGCCTTGACCGATACATTCACGGTTCGATTGACCGCGAGTATTCGTCATTTCATCTAGAACCGTCAGCGTCAATAGAGACTCAATCAGGCCGATAGCTGCAAGGATGATTGCGTACGGCAGAATGATTTGTAGTGTTTCAAGTGTCAATGGTACCGCTGGAATGGAGAATGTAGGGAGAGAGCCCGCCAAAGTCGCTGCTTCGTCACCAGACATAGTACGTAGGAAGTCTACTACTGTGCGAGTTTCCAGATCCAAACCAACAACAAGCGCTGTCACTGTCACGATCGCAACAAGCGAAGATGGCACAGCTGTGGTGATCTTAGGTAGGAAGTGGATGATGCCCATCGTCAAAGCAACCAAACCTAGCATAAGGAACATTTGGTCCTGTGGTAACCAAGTTAGCATACCGTTGATATCAGGCGCTTTAAACTGACCTAACTGTGCTAGGAAGATAACAATAGCCAGACCGTTTACAAAACCAATCATTACTGGATGTGGAACGATACGGATGAATTTACCTAGTTTGAATAAACCAGCGGCAATCTGAAGAATACCCGCCAGCATAATCGCGGCAAATAGATATTGCACGCCGTGGGTTGCAACTAGCGATACCATTACCACTGCCATTGCACCGGTCGCACCTGAAATCATGCCAGGACGGCCACCAAAGATAGAGGTGATAAGGCCTACAATGAATGCAGCATATAGACCGACCATTGGATCTACACCTGCAACGAAGGCGAATGCTACTGCTTCAGGAACCAGCGCAAGCGCAACGGTTAAGCCTGAAAGCACATCATTTTTTACGGAGTGCTTAGAAAATTGAGGAAATTCGAACATGGTTTGTATTGAGTTCTCTTGGCGATGAATTTCTCTCGACACATATTCATATTTGCACAAGTACTGATAGGTGAAGTGTTAGCCACTTCGATCAGCACAAACCGTAGTAAAAAAAGAGCAGCATCAGAATGGTGTCGAAAACTTGAGTCGGAGAATGCTACCGAAAAGTGTGATTAAGTTCAAGAATGATAGGGATAATGACCGACAAATGTGATCAGTTGTTGATATTAATATGAACAATTTCAGTTAACACGATAAGTAACAAAAAAGGCTGCCAAATGGCAGCCTTTTATTTAGCTTTAAGCTATGACAGTTTCAAACTTAGTTAAAGTTCGGTTTTGTCATTGCCGCTGTTGCACTGTTTGTTGCTACTTGGCTACCAGCGCCTTTCGACGTGTAACGTTCAGCTTTAAGCGGTGCTGCGGTAACAGAAATTTCGCGAATTTCTTGAGGACCAGGTGCTTTCGTCATTGGTGCGCTAGCTTGTGGTTTAGCTACAACTTTGATGACTTCTGCTTTTGGCTCTGCTGTTACTGCTGGTGTTTCGATTGCAACGGCAACTTCTTCTGCTGCTTCTTCAATCGCTTCTACCACAGGTGCTGCTTCTACAACGGTTTCTGTTGCATCAACCACTGGAGTTTCAACAGCCTCAACGACTTCAACAACTGGAGCTTGTTCAGCCACGACTGGTGCTTCAACAACAACCGTTTCTACAACTGGTGTTTCAGTTTTTGCTTCAACAGTCTCTTGAACTTTCGGTTCAACAGCTGGTGTTTCAGTAACAATAGGTTGTTCACGACGAATGATAACTTTCCCCATCGCCATTTCTGGACAAGCAAAACCACCTTGCATTGCTGGTACCGCTGATGTTGCAATAACGGTTTCTTCCTGAACTCGCTCTTCCTTCTTAGGCGCTGGTTTTGGAATGTAACGTGGCATTACTTTACCCATTGCCATCTCTGGAGAGGCTACACCACCTTTACGTAGGCGGAATGGGTTAGGGCGGCGATCACGACCACGACGACGACGTTGACCACTTGCACGTAGGTGACGTGGAGAACGACGGTTACGACGTTGCTTCGACTCTGCCTTGTTGTCTTGTTGTGCTTCTGCTGCTGCCTCTACTGGCTTTTCAACTGGCGCTTCAACAGGTTCAACGGCTTTTACAGTTTCAACTGCTTGCTCGGCGGCTTGTTGGTCCTTCACTCGAACAGATTTGTTCAGTTTGCGACGTTGACGACGCTCTTTCACTTTTTCTGCTTTCGCGTTTGGCTTCGCTTTGTTTTCTTCAGGCTTCGCCTCTGAACCAGTACGAGCTTCGGCAGCTAGTTGTAGACCTTTTTCCGCAACTTTAGCGTTTGCCTTTTGCTCTTGAGCTTTTTCAGCTTGTTGAGGTTTTGGCTTGCGCTTTTGGTTACGGTTTTGCGGTTTATTAGACTGCTGCTGTGTTTCGTTCTGCTCTGTTGACTGCTCTTCACGTGGTTTACGACGACGTTTGTTGTCGCGGTTGCCATCACGGTTATCTCTGTCACCACGATTCTCACGGTTTTCGCCACGCTGATTGTTGCGACGGCGGTCGTTGCGATCACGTTTGTTGCGTTTATTGTCGCGGTTTGGTTTCTTCTCTTCTTGTTTCGGCTCTTCTTTAACTTCTTCAGAACCACCAAATAGGAAGCTACCTAGTGCTTTGAATAGACGGCTGAACAACCCAGGTTTCTCTTCCTGTACCACTTCTTTCTTCTTAGCAGCTGGTGCTGGTTTAGAAGCCGGAGCTGGTGCAGTTTGAGTTGGTGAAGCGAAGCCTTTTAGTACTGGTTCTTCAATACGTTTTGGTTTGATTTCAACTTCAACAGGTTCTTTGCCTTCTGCTTCTTTCATTGCTTCCAATTTCTTAGGAAGTAGGTAAGAAAGCAGGTCAAACTCTTCACCTTCGCGTACACGAATCACTTCGAAGTGTGGCGTTTCCATATCAGAGTTAGGAACAACGGTGATCTTAACTTCTTGGATACGCTCGATGTGGTTTACTGAGCGACGCTTTTCGTTCAAAAGGTAAGAGGCAATCGGAACAGGTACAACGGCAAGAACTTGCGCGGTGTTGTCTTTCAGTGCTTCTTCTTCGATTAAACGAAGGACGGATAGAGCTAGGGATTCATTATCACGAACGACACCTGTACCGCTACAGCGAGGACAGATATGGTGGCTCGCTTCTGCAAGAGAAGGGCTCAAACGTTGACGAGACATTTCTAGAAGGCCAAAGCGAGAAATACGACCAATCTGAACGCGAGCACGGTCTAGGCGAACAGCTTCACGTAGACGGTTTTCAACTTCACGTTGGTGGCGAACTGGTGTCATATCGATAAAGTCGATAACAACCAAACCACCAAGGTCACGTAGACGCAATTGACGAGCAATTTCGTCTGCTGCTTCTAAGTTAGTATTCAATGCTGTTTCTTCGATATCACCACCCTTTGTTGCGCGAGCAGAGTTGATGTCGATAGAAGTTAGCGCTTCTGTTGGGTCGATTACGATAGAACCACCGGATGGTAGACGCACTTCACGTTGGAAAGCCGATTCAATTTGGCTTTCGATTTGGTAGTGGCTAAATAGCGGTACTTCGCCTTCGTATTTTTTAACGCGGCTGATGAAATCTGGGCGTACCAGCTGAATGTGCTCTTTAGCACGTTCGTAGATGGTATTGCTGTCGATTAGAATCTCACCGATATCACGACGTAGGTAGTCACGGATTGCACGAACGATTACGTTACTTTCTTGGTGGATTAGGAATGGAGCAGGGTTAGAATCTGCTGCGCCCTTAATCGCACCCCAGTGGTTAAGTAGTACGTTCAAGTCCCACTCAAGTTCTTCTGCACTCTTACCTACGCCTGCAGTACGTACGATTAGACCCATACCTTGTGGTAGTTCTAACGTGCTTAAAGCGGCTTTCAGTTGAGTGCGCTCGTCACCTTCGATACGGCGAGAAATACCGCCAGCACGAGGGTTATTAGGCATGAGAACAAGGTAGCTACCCGCAAGAGAAATGAACGTAGTTAGGGCTGCACCCTTACTACCACGTTCTTCTTTTTCCACTTGCACGATTACTTCTTGACCTTCAGTCAGCACTTCTTTAATGCTTGGGCGACCTTGGTAAGTGTAACCTTCAGGGAAATATTCGCGGGCAATTTCTTTGAGAGGGAGGAAACCGTGACGCTCAGCACCGTAATCAACAAATGCGGCTTCTAAGCTTGGTTCGATACGTGTGATACGTCCTTTGTAGATATTCGCTTTTTTAGATTCATGACCTGGACTCTCGATATCAAGATCGAAAAGTCGCTGGCCATCAACCAGAGCGACACGCAACTCTTCTTTTTGAGTTGCGTTAATTAACATTCTTTTCATTGAAAATTTCTCGTTGTCTTTTCTTTTATATTTCTTTGCAACTTGTCACTGGTTTTTCGCTCTTTCACGGTGCCTGATCCCATGGCTTATATTTTGCAGCCTCCCGGCTGGAAGGGGATGCTCTCGGGCACTTCAGTCATCACAAATTCTTTTGGGTTTCGTTGGAAACGGAAACTTGTGACCCGCTATTCGGGCGGTTGATACTCAACGTGAATATGCGAGGAGTAGAGTGACAAGTGTGTTGAACTCAATGTGTCTTACGCCAATGCTGCACCTGACATTCAACAACCTACTCACATTGCTTGGGGTAAATGATTGGTAATGAACAAAATGTAACCAAACCTTCCTTAGCAGCTGTGAACTATAGCAGCGCAGGTTGATATCAGCAATCTGCTTTAGCGCAAACGATGGAAAAATTGGCGCTAAATTCAATTTTTGTAATTTATAACTGGCTGTTTCATAAGCACTTGAGTCTCGCAAACTGAGAAAGACGAGAAACAAATAGAGAAGTTGATAAAGACTTTTAATAATCTAAACAAAAGCTTGGCGTGTTTTGGGGCTATTTATGACTACAAGTGTTTCTTTTGCAGCAAGAATAATGTGAAGTCACACAGATTTGGGTTTACAATAGCGGCCATGAGCGAAATAAGAACACAAGTCCAGTTCGTCGATATCGACGAAGATATGGCGGGTCAACGCATTGATAATTTCTTGCGTAACCAATTAAAAGACATCCCAAAGAGCATGATTTATCGAATTGTGCGCAAGGGCGAAGTACGCGTAAATAAAAAGCGCATTAAAGCAGAGTACAAACTAAAAGCAGGCGATCTTGTTCGTATTCCTCCAGTTACGGTAGAAAAGAAAGAAGACGACGTTGCACCAAGTACGAAGCTAAATAAAGTGGCAGAGTTAGAAGATAAGATCATTTTTGAAGACGATCATCTTTTGATTCTCAACAAGCCATCCGGTACGGCAGTGCACGGTGGAAGTGGTTTGAAGTTTGGTGCGATTGAGGCACTCAGAGCACTGCGTCCACAAGCTCGCTTCCTTGAACTTGTTCATCGCATTGACCGTGATACATCCGGAATCTTACTTGTTGCGAAGAAGCGTTCAGCACTGCGTCACCTGCAAGCACAGTTCCGTGAGAAAACAGTGAAGAAGTTTTACTTCGCGCTTGTGATGGGCGAGTGGAAAAACAGCTGCAAAGTTGTTAATGCGCCACTTCTTAAAAACGAAGTGAACAGTATTGTTCGAGTGAATCCAAACGGTAAGCCGTCTGAGACGCGTTTTAAAGTGTTGGAGAAATTCGAGCAAGCAACGTTGATTCAAGCCAGCCCAATTACGGGGCGTACTCACCAGATTCGTGTGCATACTCAATACACGGGCCACCCAATTGCATGGGATGACCGCTATGGGGATCGTCGTTTTGATGCGTACACTGGTCAGGTTGGTTTGAACCGTTTGTTCCTACACGCAGCTAACATCAAGTTCCAGCACCCATCGAATGATGAGTGGATGGAAATCAACGCGCCGATGGAAGCGAAATTAGAGAAAGTCTTAGCGGGTTTGCGTAAAAAGTAGAGGTAAGAGTATCTACTCCTTCTGGACTGCAAAAAACTATGTAAAAGCCGATGTTAATACATCGGCTTTTTTGATCGTTGAGTTGGATTACAAGGGCGTTCGGAATGCAGCGCTCTAATATTCGGAAGCGCTCCGTTGGAGGGCATGTGAAAGAAGCTAAGTTCTAACTGGAGTTGACAGAATTGGTATGTAGAAAGACAAAATAGAGCTGATTCCTGATTCCCTACAAAATATCTAGCCCTTGTTTTTGCAGCATGTCGATCAAATCAATAAGCGGCAGCCCGACTAACGTATTCGGATCTTTGCCGACTAACTTCTTAAACAGACAAATCCCCATGCCTTCACTCTTAAAACTGCCTGCGCAGTAAAATGGCTCTTCTCTATCGACGTAACGTTCGATTTGTTCTTGGGTTAACGCTCTAAAATGCACTTCAAACGTATCGAAGCCGACCTCAGTATGGTTCGTATTAGTGTTGTGTACGGCAAGGCCAGTATAGAAAGTGATAGTTTTACCGCTTTGAGCTAATAATTGCTTAATGGCGTTTTCTCGGTTCAACGGCTTGCCAACTATATTACCGTCAATAACACAGACTTGGTCACTGCCTATCACTAAGCTGTTATCGGTTGTGTCACAAGAGGTGGCTTTACTAATTGCGAGCCTTTGCACCAGTTCTAAAGGTGTCTCGTTCGGCAAAGGTGTCTCGTCGCTGTTCGGTGACAAGCAAGTAAAAGGCACTGCTAGTTTTTCAAGCAGTTGTTTACGAAAAGGGGAGGTTGAGGCTAAAACCAGTTGGTAATTTTTCATTTTGAATTACAATTCGCACAAGCATTTCCAATAGGATAATCGATCAAAATCGATTCTGGCTAATGCTCTGTATGTTAAGCGTAAAAAAGTACAACTTTTTTGCCTTTTTCTTTGACTAATTTTGATTTGGAAGATAATATTCGCGCCCTATGCAAAAGGTAAAAATACCGCGAACGGTTGATCCGGCGAAGTCCGCACAGAAACGATTAGATTACGATGGCATCATCCAAGCTAGTCTTTTCAAGCGCTTAGCGGAAACAACTGAAGGCGTAAAACGCGACGCAGAAGTCTCATTGTCATTTGATCTTGATGAACAGCGACTTGTTGTTATCTCTGGTAAAGCTAACATCGAAGTCGATTTAGAGTGTCAGCGTTGTAATGAGGTATTCACACATCAGTGTGAAGTTGAATTCCTTTACACTCCTTACTACGGTGAGAAGACGGAAGAGGAAGCACCAGAAATTTATGATTTGGTAGATCTAAATGAGTACGGTGAATTAGACCTTATACAACTAGTTGAAGACGAGTTCATCTTAACATTGCCTCAAATCGCAATGCACGACGAAGCGGATTGTAGCGTTGATTCAAATAACATGGTTTTTGGTGAGATTCCTGAAGAAATTGAGGAACAAAAACCGAATCCATTCGACGTTTTGAAAAATCTGAAAAAGTAACTGGTGTGGTAGCCGCTTCTTCTTTAGGTTTTTAACCCAATAGTATAGGAGTAGGGTCAATGGCCGTACAGAAAAACCGTAAAACTCGTTCTAAGCGCGGTATGCGTCGTTCACACGATGCGCTAACTACAGCTGCACTATCTGTAGACGCGACTTCTGGTGAAACTCACCTACGCCACAACGTAACTGCTGAAGGTTACTACCGTGGTCAAAAGGTTATCAACAAGTAAGGTTGAACCTTTGCAAAGTATTACCGTTGCACTTGATGCAATGGGCGGGGATTTCGGTCCACGCGTAACAGTGCCTGCCGCCGTGCAGGCACTGTCTCATTTCCCAGAGCTAAAAGTGATTCTTATAGGTGATCAACCTCTGATCACGTCTCAATTATCCCAACTAGGCACCTCGACCAGTTCTCGTTTGAGCATTCTTCATAGCGAGAAAGTGATTTCAAATTCAGAAAAGCCTTCATTAGCATTACGTAACAGCCAAAACAGCTCTATGCGTATGGCTATCGATCTCGTTTCTGAAAACGGAGCAGATGCATGTGTGAGTGGTGGGAACACCGGTGCCCTTATGGCGCTCTCACGATTTATTCTTAAACTGCTTCCTGGTATTGAGCGTCCTGCTTTAGTTTCCGCATTACCAACCATCAGTGGCAAACGTACTTGGATGTTAGATCTTGGTGCAAATGTGTCGTGCGATGCTGACAGTTTATTTCAGTTTGCTGTAATGGGCAGTGCATTAGCCGAAGAGCATCTTGGCCACCCACCTCGAGTGGCGGTACTGAATATTGGTGCTGAAGAAATTAAAGGAAACGATTTAGTCAAACGCTGTGCAGAAATGCTTTCTCAAACCGACGCAATTAATTTTGTGGGTTATATTGAAGGTAATCAAATTTTGCATGACGTGGCCGATGTCATTGTTTGTGATGGCTTTGTCGGTAACGTATGCTTAAAAGCCAGCGAGGGAACAGCGCAACTCTTTATCGAAAAACTAAAAACCAGCATGATGGCATCAACGATAAAGGGATGGATTGCTAGAAAACTGTTTTCTCGGCTATTTAATGAACTAAAAACACTGAACCCCGACCAGTATAACGGCGCAAGTTTGCTAGGATTGCGCGGCATCGTCATAAAAAGCCATGGAAGTGCGGATGTATCTGCGATTGTCAATGCACTTGGCGAGGCAGTACACGAGGTCAAACGACAAGTACCAAGCCGTATTAGCGATCGTTTGGAAGCGGTTTTACTCGAGAGGCATTATTAGTCTTCATGTATAGCAAAATTTTAGGTACTGGCAGCTACCTGCCATCTCAGGTGCGTACTAACGCAGACCTAGAGAAAATGGTAGATACAAGTGACGAGTGGATCGTAGCTCGTACTGGTATTAAAGAGCGTCGAATTGCAGCAGAAGATGAAACAGTTGCAGATATGGCATTCTACGCAGCTGCAAACGCTATCGATATGGCCGGCATCGACAAAAACGATATCGACCTGATTATCGTTGCTACTACTAGCAGTAGCCATACTTTCCCTTCATCTGCGTGTCAGGTGCAAGGAAAGCTTGGCATTAAAGGTTGTCCTGCATTCGACTTAGCCGCTGCTTGTTCAGGCTTTGTATACGCATTGTCTGTTGCTGATCAACACATCAAATCTGGCATGTGCAAAAATGTGCTTGTGATTGGTGCAGACGCATTGTCGAAAACATGTGATCCAACGGATCGCTCAACTATCATCTTATTTGGTGATGCTGCGGGTGCCGTTGTCCTTGGTGCAAGCGAAGAGCCTGGCATTATTTCTACGCACGTATATTCAGACGGCCAGTTTGGCGATCTATTGAGCCTGCCTGTTCCTGAACGTGGTAAAGATGCGAACAAGTGGCTGCATATGGCTGGAAACGAAGTGTTCAAAGTAGCCGTTACTCAGCTTTCAAGGCTAGTAAAAGATACGCTTGAAGCGAACGACATGCATAAGTCTGAACTAGACTGGCTGGTTCCGCATCAAGCGAACTACCGCATCATTTCAGCGACAGCGAAGAAGCTTTCGATGTCACTAGACCAAGTCGTGATTACACTTGATAAACACGGCAACACATCAGCAGCAACCGTGCCAACAGCACTGGATGAAGCGGTACGTGATGGTCGTATTAAACGTGGTCAAACTCTGCTTCTTGAAGCGTTTGGCGGCGGATTCACTTGGGGCTCAGCTCTGGTGAAGTTCTAACTTTCACAAGAATTCAAAATTTAAGATGCGCTGCGGTGCATCTTATTTCTTTTTACTTTGCTTAAAGGAAAACAACATGAGCAAGTTTGCTATCGTATTTCCAGGTCAAGGTTCACAAGCTGTAGGTATGCTTGCTGACCTAGGCGAACAATATGACGTAGTGAAACAAACATTTGCAGAAGCATCTGACGCACTAGGTTACGACCTATGGGCGCTTGTTCAAAATGGACCTGCAGAAGATCTAAACCAAACTTTCCGTACTCAGCCTGCATTACTAGCTTCATCTGTGGCTATCTGGCGTGTATGGCAAGATCTTGGTCTAGAGCAACCAGCAAACCTAGCGGGTCACAGCCTAGGTGAGTACTCAGCGCTTGTGTGTGCTGGTGTGATTGACTTTAAAGAAGCAATCAAACTGGTTGAGCTACGTGGTCAACTGATGCAAGAAGCGGTACCTGCGGGTACTGGTGCAATGTACGCGATCATCGGTTTAGATGATGAAGCCATTGCAAAAGCTTGTGAAGAAGCAGCACAAGGTGACGTCGTTTCTCCAGTAAACTTCAACTCGCCTGGTCAAGTTGTTATTGCAGGTAGCAAAGACGCAGTAGCGCGCGCAGGCGCACTATGTAAAGAAGCAGGTGCTAAACGTGCACTTCCTCTTCCAGTTTCTGTGCCTTCACACTGTGCACTAATGAAACCAGCAGCAGAGAAACTAGCCGTTGCGCTAGAGTCTATTGAATTCAATGCGCCACAGCTTCCAGTAATCAACAACGTTGATGTGGCAGCAGAAACGGATCCTGCAAAAATCAAAGATGCACTTGTTCGCCAGTTACACAGCCCAGTTCGCTGGACTGAGAGCGTGCAGCTAATGAGTGAGCAAGGCGTAGAAAATCTTCTTGAGCTTGGTCCTGGTAAAGTACTGACAGGTCTAACAAAACGTATCGTGAAAACACTAAGCGCAGCAGCTGTTAACGACGTCGCGTCGCTAGAAGCCGCTAAGTAATTTACTCACGATAAGAAAAGGAAAACACAACATGATGAATCTAGAAGGTAAAATTGCCCTAGTGACAGGCGCGAGCCGTGGCATCGGTCGTGCAATTGCTGAACTTCTTGTTGAACGCGGTGCGACAGTTATCGGTACTGCAACGTCTGAAGGCGGCGCAGCAGCGATCAGCGAATACCTAGGTGAAAATGGCAAAGGCCTTGCACTTAACGTAACTGACGTTGAGTCAATCGAAGCGACACTAAAAAACATCAACGATGAGTTTGGTGCGATCGATATCCTAGTTAACAACGCTGGTATCACGCGTGATAACCTACTTATGCGCATGAAAGATGATGAGTGGAATGACATCATCAATACGAACCTAACGCCTATCTATCGCATGTCTAAAGCGGTTTTACGCGGCATGATGAAAAAACGTGCGGGTCGTATCATCAATGTAGGTTCAGTTGTTGGTACTATGGGTAACGCTGGTCAAACTAACTATGCTGCAGCAAAAGCGGGCGTGATTGGCTTTACTAAGTCGATGGCTCGTGAAGTTGCTTCTCGTGGCGTGACAGTAAATACAGTAGCACCTGGTTTTATTGAAACTGACATGACTAAGGCGCTAAATGATGACCAACGTGCAGCAACGTTGTCAAACGTGCCTGCAGGTCGTCTAGGTGACCCACGTGAAATTGCATCAGCAGTTGTGTTCCTTGCTTCACCTGAAGCGGCTTACATTACTGGTGAAACTTTGCATGTAAATGGTGGCATGTACATGGTTTAATGCACAGTTCGCGCAAAATAAGCTGTTTTACTTTGTGAAAAATAGCCTATAGTTGCTGTTAACTGTCATTAAGTTGTCATGCTCATGCGCAAGATTTGTGCATGATTTAAGTCAAAAATGTATTGAAATTCGGTTAAATTCGCTAATTTTGTGGTTTGACCAGCAAGGACCCCCTTGCAACTTTCAATAGTTCGAATAAACTACGGAATCATCGCATTAGGCGAAATCTGTAAAGGAAAAGAAAAATGAGCAACATCGAAGAACGCGTAAAGAAAATCATTGTTGAACAGCTAGGTGTAGACGAAGCAGAAGTTAAAAACGAAGCTTCATTTGTTGATGATCTAGGTGCTGATTCTCTAGACACTGTAGAGCTAGTTATGGCTCTAGAAGAGGAATTCGACACTGAGATTCCTGACGAAGAAGCTGAGAAAATCACTACTGTTCAAGCTGCAATCGACTACGTAAACAGCGCTCAGTAATTATCTCTCCCAGGCGGTCTCCTAGACCGCCTGTGTTCTTTCTAACTTCTTCTATCCTCTCATAGAAACATTCAATTCCCGGAGAATTATATCGTGTCCAAGCGTCGTGTAGTTGTCACTGGCATGGGTATGTTGTCACCGGTAGGCAACACAGTCGAATCATCTTGGAAAGCCCTGCTAGAAGGTCAAAGTGGTATTGTTAACATCGAACATTTCGATGCAACAAACTTCTCAACTCGTTTTGCAGGTCTTGTAAAAGATTTCGATTGCACAGAGTACATGTCTAAAAAAGATGCGCGTAAAATGGATCTATTCATCCAATACGGCATTGCTGCTGGTATCCAAGCGCTAGATGACTCTGGCTTACAAATTACCGAAGAAAACGCGGCTCGAGTTGGTGTTGCAATCGGCTCAGGCATTGGCGGCCTAGACCTTATCGAAACAGGTCATACAGCACTTGTTGATAAAGGCCCTCGCAAAGTTAGCCCATTTTTTGTTCCTTCGACCATCGTAAACATGGTTGCAGGTAACCTATCTATCATGCGTGGTCTTCGTGGTCCAAACATCGCGATCTCTACAGCATGTACTACTGGTCTTCACAACATTGGCCACGCGGCACGTATGATCGCATACGGTGACGCTGAAGCTATGGTTGCTGGTGGTGCTGAAAAAGCATCTACTCCACTAGGTATGGCTGGTTTTGGTGCAGCAAAAGCGCTTTCTACTCGCAATGACGAACCACAAAAAGCGTCTCGTCCTTGGGATAAAGGCCGTGATGGTTTCGTTCTTGGTGACGGTGCCGGTATTATGGTTCTTGAAGAGTATGAACACGCGAAAGCACGCGGCGCTAAGATTTACGCAGAGCTTGTTGGCTTTGGCATGTCTGGCGACGCTTACCACATGACTTCTCCAAGTGAAGATGGTTCAGGTGGTGCTCTAGCGATGGAAGCAGCAATGCGTGACGCAAACATCACAGGTACTCAAGTTGGTTACGTGAATGCTCACGGTACATCAACGCCTGCGGGTGACGTTGCTGAAATCAAGGGTGTGAAACGTGCTCTTGGTGAAGAAGGCTCTAAGCAAGTACTTGTCTCTTCGACTAAATCGATGACTGGTCACCTACTAGGTGCTGCAGGTTCGGTTGAAGCTATTATTACGGTTCTATCGCTGGTTGACCAAATTGTTCCACCAACGATCAACCTTGATGATCCAGAAGAAGGCTTAGATATCGACCTTGTGCCGCACACAGCGCGTAAAGTTGATATGGAATACGCTATCTGTAATTCGTTCGGCTTCGGCGGAACAAACGGTTCGCTTGTATTCAAAAAATTTGCTGAGTAAAAATCTCTAACACTGTTTAGAGACACGAAACTTGTATTCTAACGGCTCGATGCTTAGCATTGAGCCGTTTTGTTTTATTTGGCGCTCACAAAGCAAGGGTATTTGAATGTTCTGGGTAAATGGACTTCCACAAACGCACGTTTCAGTTAGCGATCGTTCTTTTCAGTATGGCGATGGCTGCTTCACCACTATTTTGACTAAAAAAGGTGAACTGGTTTATTGGCCAGAACATATCGAGCGGTTGGAGGCGTGCCTAAAAACATTACAAATACCTTCTCCAAATTGGTGCACTGTCCATGAATGGGCTACCCAAGCTATTTTGAAAGATGAATTGGCAGGTATCAAAATTCACATCAGCCGTGGTGAAGGTGGGCGAGGGTACAGTCCAAGTGGCATTGAGGGACCTACGGTCAGTGTCTCTAACTTTGCGTTTCCTTCTCATTATCCTTTTTGGCAAGAAAATGGTGTCCACTTAGGGGTCTGTGAAACCCGCCTTGGTATTCAACCGCTTCTGGCCGGACATAAGCATAATAACCGAATAGAACAAGTTCTCGCCAAAGCAGAAATCGAGGGCTCTGAATTTACCGATGCTGTGACGTTAAATGTGCAAAATCATGTCATTGAAACTACAATGGCAAACCTTTTTTGGGTTAAAGATAATAGTGTGTTTACACCGGATTTGAGTTTATCTGGTGTTGCTGGCGTCCAGCGCCGTAAAGTTCTGGAATATTTAGATGTTATTGGTATTAAAGTGGCAGTGAGTACTTATTCGCTTGCCGAGCTGCTTGAAGCCGATGAGATCTGGATGTGTAACTCTCTATTAGGTGTTGCTCCTGTTAGGAGTATTACGTCGCAAAACAATAAGACTCTATTTCCAATTGGAAAATTGACACAACGACTTCAAGGGAATCTAAATACGTGATTAAAAAACTGTTTGCTTTTGTTGTACTGATTGCCGTTATTGGTGCAGCTGGTGTTTTTTACGTTGTTTCACAGACTAAGCAATATGTTAACTCGCCAATTCTTATAGAGCAGCCTCAGCTGTTTACCGTAGAAAATGGCACCAGCTTTCACCGAGTGATGCGTGATCTTGTAAAAGACAACATTATCGAAGCTTCTGATTACATTCGTTTAATGCCTCACCTTTACCCAGAGCTTCTTCAAGTGCGAGCAGGCACTTACCAACTTGAGCCTAATGTGTCGTTGTACGAAACTCTCGAACAACTTAATACTGGCAAAGAGCATCAATTTGCGATTACGTTTGTTGAGGGTAGCCGTTTTTCTGAGTGGGTCGAACAACTGAGTGCTGCGCCATATGTTAAGCATGATATGACAGATTTATCTGAAAAACAGATGGCGGAAAAATTGGGTATTAAACGAGATAAGCTAGAAGGTTTGTTTTTAGCAGAGACGTATCACTACACTGCGGGCGCAAGTGAAAGTCAAATTCTGAAGCGTGCTCATGATAAGTTGAATGCCATTTTGGATGCTCACTGGGAGCAACGCCAAGAAAAACTGCCAATCAAAGATAAATATGAAGCATTGATCTTAGCGTCTATCATCGAGAAAGAGACGGCGATTGATTCTGAGCGTGAACGTGTAGCTTCTGTGTTTGTAAACCGTTTGAATAAACGTATGCGCCTACAAACTGACCCGACGGTTATCTATGGTATGGGCGATGCGTATGATGGCAACATCCGGAAGAAAGATTTACGAACACCAACGCCATACAACACTTACACGATTAATGGCTTGCCGCCAACACCAATTGCCATGGCTGGTGAAGCATCGATTGAAGCGGCTTTAAACCCAGAAAACAGCAACTATCTATATTTCGTAGCAAGTGGAAAGGGCGGACATGTATTTTCGAAATCCCTTGCTGAGCACAATCGTGCTGTACGTGCCTATTTAAGAGAACTAAGAAAGAACAAATGATGAAAGCAAACTTTATTGTCGTTGAGGGCCTAGAAGGCGCGGGTAAAAGCACTGCCATTAAAACAGTTTTAGATACGCTAAAGATGGCGGGTATCGAAAACATTGTTAATACTCGTGAACCTGGTGGCACACCGCTAGCAGAAAAAATGCGTGCGCTTGTAAAAGAAGAGCATGAGGGTGAAGACCTAAAAGACATGACCGAACTGCTTTTGCTTTACGCAGCGCGTGTTCAGCTAGTCGAAAACGTCATCAAGCCAGCTCTAGCAAACGAACAGTGGGTGGTGGGCGATCGTCATGATTTGTCTTCTCAGGCTTACCAAGGTGGTGGTCGTCAAATCGATGCATCTCTGATGAAGAACCTACGTGATACCACGTTAGGTGAGTTCAAGCCTGCATTCACACTGTACATGGATATCGAACCACGTGTCGGTCTTGAGCGTGCTCGTGGTCGTGGCGAACTTGATCGTATTGAAAAGATGGACATCAGCTTCTTTGAGCGTACTCGTGAGCGTTATTTAGAGCTGGCGAATGCAGACGACTCTATTGTTATTATCAACGCACAACAGACGATTGAAGAAGTGTCACGAGACATCAAAGCCGCTCTTAATGAGTGGTTAGAGCAACAATAAGTGATATCTGGATTGAGGTGATTCATGTTGAATGATTTTCCATGGTTACAGCCAGTTTGGGATAACCTAAAAACGAGCCTAGATTCCGAACGGGTTCCCGGCGCTTTGATGCTGCAAAGTGAGAAAGGTTTGGCCGTGGATAAGCTCGTGGAAGTTTTCAGCCATGCTTTGTTGTGCCAAAACTACGCCAGCGAAGCTTGTGGTTTTTGCCATAGCTGTCAGTTGGTGAAGTCTCAAAGCCATCCCGATTTACACTGGATAAGGCCAGAGAAAGAAGGCAAAGCGATTACGGTTGATCAGATTCGAGCCTGTAATCGTCTTGCTCATGAGTCTTCTCAATTGAATGGTTATCGTGTGTTTATTATCGAGCCTGCGGATGCAATGAATGAGTCTGCATCTAATGCGTTGTTAAAAACACTCGAAGAACCAGGACACAAATGCTTGTTCTTACTTGTCACGCACAATCAAGAGCGATTACTGCCAACGATTCAAAGTCGTTGTCAGCAGTGGGTGGTGGCATCTCCTTCGACTGAACAGGCAATGAACTGGATTAAAGAGCAAGGCGAGTCAAATGTGCCTGCTTATGCGCTAAAGTTGAATATGGGGTCTCCAATAAAAACCCTAGAAGCTGTGAAAAGTGGCGAGTTAGATGAATATCAAACGTTTGAACGCTGTTTTATCGACACGCTATCTTCGCCGGTATCGGATGTTTTTCAGTGCGCGACTATGATTGCGAAGAACCCTGATAAAGCGTTGGGCTGGGCATGGTATTTATTAACAGATGCGCAGAAGGCTCAGTTTGGCGTTGTCGAGGCGGATCAACTGCCTGGCTCGACGAAGTTCCCAACAAATAATTATGATGGGTTGTACCTATCAACGAAAAAGCTCCTTGAGCTTAAAGCACAGGTCCAGAATTTTCCGGGTTTGAACCTTGAACTACTATCAATGAACTGGTTAATTGAATCACGAGAGGCATTATGTTCGTAGATTCGCATTGTCATTTAGACAAGTTGAATTACGACGATCTTCATATCAATGTTGAAGACGTTATTAACAAAGCAAAACAAGCTAACGTAACCGAACTTCTATCGGTCGGTGTGACGTTGGACTCTTTCCCTAAGATGTTAGAGTTGATCACGCCTTACGATAATGTATACGCGTCTTGTGGTGTGCACCCACTTGATGTGGAAAGTGCATTTTCACTAGAGACGCTGCATCGTCATGCTTCTCACGAGAAAGTCGTGGCAATTGGTGAAACGGGGTTAGATTATCATTACAAACCAGAGACAGCGGGACTGCAAAAAGAGCGTTTTGAGCAGCAAGTTGAATTAGCGGTAGCACTGAGTAAACCACTCATCATTCATACTCGTAACGCTCGTGAAGATACATTAGAAATTCTACGTAAAGGTGGAGCGGATAAATGTGGTGGTGTGATTCATTGTTTTACGGAAGATCTGCCATTTGCAGAAGCTGCGTTGGATTTGGGGTTCTACATCTCAATTTCGGGTATTGTGACTTTCCGTCAAGCGACAGAACTGAAGGAAGTAGTGAAAGCATTACCGCTAGAAAAGCTACTTATTGAGACGGACTCACCGTATTTAGCTCCCGTGCCACATCGTGGAAAAGAGAACCAACCCGCTTACGTAGTCGAAGTTGCAGCCTATATTGCACAGCTAAAAGGATGCTCGCTAGCAGAGGTAGGGCAAAAAACCACCGAAAACTTCCGAAATCTTTTTTTGCGATGAAAAATCAATAAGCGTAGTAAAAAAGGGGCAATAGCCCCTTTTTTGTTTAGAAATACGCCAAAAAGATCATTTAGTTTAATGTTTACTAAATTTGTTGATTTAACCGCATTCAAATCCCTCAAATGTAATTTTGTTACTAAAAATAACATCAGTCTTTATTTTATTTACGCCTTAAAATTAATTCTGTTGATAATAAAGTCTTTATAAAACAGTGATATAAGTTTAATGCAAACCTTTTCATTAGCGCTTTTTCGGTGTGATCTGAGACTTGTTTTGAAACTAAATTTCGTAACTGTGTGGAAAGTTTGAGGGCCATCAATATATATTTAGAGCCGGAAAATATAATGCAACGTGTGGTTACATTTTCATTGGGTGCTAACATTGAGGCTACGGGGGTGTGCCGTTAGTGCCCAAATAATACTTATAATTTATCAGGAGCATAAACATGTTTAAGAACCTTTTTGCAAACCTGCAAAAAGTTGGTAAAGCTCTGATGCTACCAGTATCAGTTTTGCCAGTCGCAGGTATTCTACTAGGTGTTGGTGCTGCCCACCTTAGCTTCATTCCAGAGATCGTTTCGAATCTTATGGAACAAGCTGGTGGTTCAGTATTCGGCCAAATGGCACTTCTATTTGCTGTTGGTGTAGCACTTGGCTTCACAAACAACGACGGTGTAGCAGGTCTTGCTGCTATTGTTGGTTACGGCATCATGACAGCAACGCTTGGCGTTATGGCTGGCATCATGGGCGTTGAAAAAATCGATACAGGCGTACTAGGTGGTATCCTTGTCGGTGGTGTTGCTGCTTGGGCATTCAACCGTTTCTTCAAAATTCAACTTCCAGAGTACCTTGGTTTCTTCGCTGGTAAGCGTGCAGTGCCAATCATCACTGGTTTTGCTGCGATTTTCCTTGCGGTAGTACTTTCTTTCGTATGGCCACCAATCGGCGGTGCAATCTCTGCATTCTCTGACTGGGCTGCACATCAGAACCCACAACTAGCATTCGGTATTTACGGTGTTGTTGAACGTTCTCTAATTCCATTCGGTCTACACCACGTATGGAACGTACCATTCTTCTTCGAAGCTGGTACTTGTGTGAACGCTGCGGGCGAAACTCAAAACGGCGTACTAACTTGTTACCTAGTTGCTGATGAAGCATCTCGTG
Organism: Vibrio hyugaensis; assembly: GCF_002906655.1. Lineage (NCBI taxonomy): Bacteria > Pseudomonadati > Pseudomonadota > Gammaproteobacteria > Vibrionales > Vibrionaceae > Vibrio > Vibrio hyugaensis. The sequence continues at coordinate 3,335,871 of NZ_CP025794.1, forward strand.
CTGCTGGTAATGGCTTCGGTCAGCTAGCGGGTGGTTACATGTTCAAGATGTTTGGTCTACCAGCTGCAGCAATCGCAATTGCTCACTGTGCTAAACCAGAAAACCGCGCGAAAGTAATGGGTATCATGGCATCTGCTGCGTTGACTTCATTCCTAACAGGTATTACTGAGCCAATCGAATTCTCATTCCTATTCGTTGCTCCACTACTATACGGTATCCACGCTCTACTAGCTGGTTCTGCATACGTTGTTGCTAATACTCTAGGCTTCGTACACGGTACATCATTCTCACACGGTCTGATCGACTTCCTAGTTCTATCTGGCCACGCTCAGAAGATGGGTCTGATGGTTGCTGTTGGTCTAGTTTACGCAGTCATCTACTACGTAGTATTCCGCACAGTAATCACTGCTCTTGACCTAAAAACTCCTGGTCGTGAAGATGAAACAGAAACTGCTGCGGTTGCGACTGGTTCAGACATGGCTGGTGAGCTTGTTGCTGCATTCGGCGGTAAAGCTAACATCACAGGTCTAGACGCATGTATCACTCGTCTACGTGTAGCAGTTGCTGATACAGCAGCAGTTGACCAAGACAAGCTAAAACAACTTGGCGCTGCTGGTGTTGTAGTTGTTGCAGGTGGTGTACAGGCTATCTTCGGTACTAAGTCTGACAACCTGAAAACAGAAATGGATGAGTGGATTCGTAACCACGGCTAATCTCAGTCATTCATAAAAAAGGAGGCTTCGGCCTCCTTTTTCGATCTGTAAATTTTGGTCTACCTTTTTCTTTTCTATTGTCACTGTTTTCTCTCTTAGTCACTTCCTTAGTTACAGTGCGTGATCTTCTTCTCAGCCTTACGTTTGTAGCTTTATTCATACGTCATCCTTACTCGTTACTGACAAAATAAAATGGTGTTATGTTTGAATTATGCACGCTGTTTTTTAGAGGGGGGAGATGTTGATGAAAAAACTAATTTTGTTGGCAGCAGCTGCATTGCCAAGCGCCGTAATGGCTGCGGATGGACCAAAGAATTTTTCTGTGGGTATGGCTGTTGATCAGCAGTTGAGTGTCGTGATTGAAATTGAAGATAAGTATCGCGGTATCATTGGTAATGATGGGATGGCGTTTGACTACATTGCGAAGCGCGGGACGTTCGATCAAAGCATGCCACTGACCTGGTACGTCGGTATTGGTGGTTGGTATGAGTGGGATGACGAATTTGGTGTCCGTGTTCCATTGGGTTTGAACTGGGACTTATCTAAAGGCTGGGACCTCTACGCTCAAATTCACCCAGAACTTGAGCTTTATAAAGGACCTGACCTACAAATCGGTGGGGCACTTGGTATCAAGTATAATTTCTAACAGACACAAAAATGCCGGCTTTGTCGCCGGCACTTTATTTTTTAACTTCTAATTATGATTATTGTTTGTTCATTGCACGTTTGATGCAAATTGCGGCTCCGCCCCAAGTAATACCCAGACCGATAATCATCATGATGATTGCACTTGTCGTCATTACGCTTTCTCCTTGCTCATTACGTTAATTAATACACCAAACACGAACAGCGCAGCAATCATTGCCCAACCTAGCGTTAGGTCGTAGCCACCGTAGCCTTCTGTTAGAAGCGCGTACAGTTTTGTTGCCAAGATAATCGCTAGCATGATAGGCGTCACGAAACGTAGACAGATTTCAAACCATTGACCGATAGAGAAGTCAGAACGTTCATTAACGTAATTGCGAACTTCTGGTACTTGTTTCAATAACCAAGCCATCAGAACGATTTCTACAAGGCCGCCAACCATAATACCAACGTTGTTTGCGAAGTGGTCGACAAGGTCGAGTAGAAGCAGTCCGCCGTTGGTCGCGAATGCCATCGAAACAACAAATCCCGTACCAATCACGATGTTTGCGGCTTTTTTACGACTCCATTTTAGCTTGTCGATAACCGCTGAAGTGACTGCCTCCATGATCGAAATGTGCGAGCTTAAACCAGCAACAACCAAAGCAAAGAAGAACAGCGGGCCAAGAATGTATGGTGCTGGTAATAAGTTAATTGCCGCAGGTAATGTCACAAATGCCAATCCAACACCTGCTGATACAACTTCAGTGAGTGGTTTGCCTTGCTCTTGCGCCATATACCCCAACACCGAGAAAATCATGATACCCGATAGAATTGAGAAGCCACAGTTGATCAATACCGTCATAAAGGCGTTATTGGTGATGTCCGATTTCTCTGGTAGGTAGCTTGAGTACGCCAGCATGATCGCAAAGCCAATGCTCAACGTGAAGAAGATTTGACCATAAGCCGCAGCCCATACCTTCACATCCCAAATTTTGCTGAAATCAGGCTCGAACATGTAGTTCACACCATCTAGCGCACCAGGTAGGAAAATCATGCGGCCAATCAAGAAGATCACCATTACAAACAAAATAGGCATCATGATCTTAGAAGCGCGTTCAATACCCGATTTAACACCGCTCACAATGGCTGTGTAGGTAATCGCCCAAGCAATCAACATAGATGCTGCGATCTTCCATTGAATACTGCCTAAATCCGTTGGTGAATTATCACCAATCTTTAGGTATTCACTAAAGAAGAATGCATTCGTATCTGAGCCCCAACTTTGAGTAAACGACATACCAAAATAAGAAATCGCCCAACCAATAACGGCAACGTAATAGACTGCGATAACTGCAGCAACACCCACCTGAAACCAACCTAACCACTCAAACTTAGAGTGGATCTTCGCGAGTGTTTTTGGCGCAGAACCACGGTACTTTTGACCCATACTGAACTCTAGGATCATGAATGGAATACCTGCTGTGATCATGGCGAAAAGGTAAGGAATAAAAAAGGCACCGCCACCATTCTCATAAGCCATATAAGGGAAACGCCAGATGTTACCCAAACCGATGGCTGAACCGACTGCGGCTAAAATGAATCCCGCACGGGATCCCCATTGTTCTCGCTTCATATTTGACTCCTGTACAACTCCCTAAGGAATGAAGCTCTTTCAGGCATTATGAAAAAACCAGCAGAAGAAAGGGCAACTGTTATCCATCAGTTTTTGTCCTTAATTCCGAATTGTTACAAAATTCTGGTGTTTTACTTTGTAATGCATGCAAAGAAATAGAATTAAATGCTTAGTATTTTGATGTGTGTTTGTAAAAGCTGAAATATTCTTCTGCTTTCTGTGGTTAGACTAACTTTTTACATTATTTAGCGCAATAGATTCTAAATGTTAATGGCAGGATTTTATGTGGTTTAAATATTGTTAAATGGTGTTTTTGTAGGGCATCCGATCGGTAATTAGTGGTTGTTTTTGAAATAAATATCTAATTTATCAATGTGATCTTGGTCTAATAAACTGTTTTTGTTTTATAGGGCGTCTGTCTGTATTGATGACACCCTATAGAAGATATTACGTTAAAACGACGTGTTAGAAGCGGAAGGTAAAACCAATATTTGACTGGAATTGGTTCATCCAATCGGTTTCAAACTTGATAATACAAGATGAACCGTCAGTCGGTAGGACGCAGGCTCCTGATGTGTCGTTATCGACAACAGTGCCCAACCAACGGATCTGAGCTGTCATCGCAAAGGTTTTCGAGAATTCGTATTCAAGACCGGCGAAAGCACTGCCAGAAAACCCGTATTTGTCATTAACCCAGTCTACGTCGGCGTATGACGCGCCTATGCCCAATCCCACGTAGGTTTGCCATCCTTGAGAAAGAGGGTAGTAAATACTGCTTTGAAATTGGAGATAGTGAATATCTGCGGAGTTATTGATGTCTTGTAGTTCTGACGATTGGTTTGAATAGAAAAAACCGATACGACCCATCTCGAAAGGCGTTTCTACGGATATCGCATAATTGATGGAAGGGTCTAAATCGTAGGTGCGGCCGTTTTCATCCTCTACTTTTCCGCCCCCTGTAAAGCCGACGTAGGGAGTAACGATAACGTTTGCTTGAGCAGCCATAGAACTGCTCAATAAGATACTCCCAACTAGCCAGCCAATTTTATAGTTCATTTGCTATCTCCTTATTATGACTAAGCTAATTGTGATGCCTTAGTCAAAATCGTGCGACTAAATTAGGCAATTCTTGAACATAATTCACACTGGTGTTATTAATTTGTTACAACTAAAGGAGGTGTCTATGGAACACGATCTAAAATCCGCCCTACTCATTGTCGTCACGGTGTTCGCAGTTTTACTGTCTTTTGGCATAATTGCGATTACTACGGCTTAACTAACATACTGGCATTACGCCTATGATACGTAACAGCGGTATAATCACCGACAGCCATGCAGAGCTTGATGTAGATGTTTACGAGCGCTTTAGAAATGGCAAAACTGCCCTTGTCGCACAAGGTGGAGGGCAGAGAGGGATTTTTACCGCTGGTGTATTGGATGCATTTCTTCTTTCCAATTTCGACCCGTTTGATGAGTTCTATGGTACTTCAGCCGGCGCGCTTAACCTCTGTGCTTATCTCTGCCGACAACACGGAATGGGGAAAGCTTTCATTACTGATCTCACGACATCTGACGAATTCTTCAATCTCTTCCGCTACATCCGTAAAAAGCAGTATTTGGGGCTAGAATGGGCCTTAGAGCGGATTCAGGATTACCCTTACAAACTTGACTTAGATATGGGGAAAAGTGTGTTAGGAGCCCGTAACGCCTTCGCAGCGGTCACTAACGCCGACACTCTCTCAGATCAATACCTGCCGATTTTGAGCCAAAATTGGGTTAATACCATGGTAGCGACGTGCGCCATACCAAAATTGTACCAAAGCCCTGTGAGCATTAATGGTCAGCAGTTTGTGGATGGAGGTGTGTCTGCGTCTATCCCAGTGCAAGAAGCATGGCGACAAAATGCACGTAATATTATTGTGATTCGTACCGAGCCTTTTTCTGAATCAGAAGCTAAAGCGCAAAGTGAGATTGGTGATGGTGGCGTTGAGTGGTATCGAGAATCTATTAATTCAGTACAAGAATCTTGGCAACAAAAAGTTACTCAATGGAAAGATGATTGGAGTGACTTCCTTCAACAAAAAATCAATGCCGCTCATGACTCTAAGTTAACTGGCCACAAACTGCTGAATGGCGGACGTTGGTTGTTTGGGGCGGACAATTTGTATCGTTTGAGTCATTTGATCGGGGAGAACTTCGACTCCGGGCTGGCAGATATGTTGATGATTCACTATCAAACGTTCGAACTGACACAAGCTTTCTTGTCTGCACCACCGGATGATACCTTTATCCTCCAGTTGGCTCCTAAAGAAGAGCTCCAATCCTCTTCGCTACTTAGTGACCCAGAAGCGCTAGAGCATGACTACCAACTCGGACTACAAGCGGGTTTTAACCTGATTCAGCTCTATGATAAGTTAAACGTAGATGGCCGAGAGACCGCTTAGGTTTGAATCCGTAATTCGATAAAAGAAAAGGCTCCGTTTGGCTGTCTCTTGATCACAAGTCTAGTGATCAAGAGACATTGCGAGTTCGTAGCCTTCAAGGATGGTTTGTAGTTTAAACCATCCTTCCCAAAGCACCTTTATTGAAGCTCTACCCGTCCTCTTGGTATCTTTCCAACCGCCTAATTTAGCGAGATTTTTGTACGCCCAGCTCATATCGGGCACTTCTTTAGGTAATGTCTTACTTTCTAGTTTCAACCACAGTAGCTTCCAAGCTTTTTTGCCCAATACCTTTTCACAACTTTCTTTCGTTAGCTCATCAACTTCTTTAATGAAGCGTAACGCCAATAAACGCGTAGCAACAAAGGCATAGATGACACTTAATCTCTCTAAGTTATCTTTACTTTGTAGCCTGAGTGACTCCACATCTGTCCCTTCACTTTTCCAGACTTTATGGAAATCTTCAATCAGCCATCGGCGCTCGTAATAACCGATAATTCTCATAGCGTCTTCAACGTTGTTTATTGGCTCCGACGTCAAGAGGTGCCATGCTAACTTGTCTTTTGATGTCCCTTGCTCAAGGCAACCAACATAATAAACAGGTATGCCTGCGTGCTCTTTTTTGTTTGCCGGAGCCTTTAATGTCACCTGACCATATTTAACATCAAGCTTTACATCTCTCGCTTTTCTCCCTCCTTTTTGGGGGATGGTAAGCTCTTTTGTCTCGACGCTTGGTAACGCTTGCGCATAGTCGTAAAGCTTTTGATGATGAGCTTCTAGGCAGCGACTTTGCATTGAGCGAACGACAAAGCGCTGCTGATGTTGACGTTTATAAGTCAAGTATTCGAATAGGTCAGCTTCTCGGTCACAGACCGAGATAACATCTAACATTTTATCCCCTAGGCGTTCAACGACACGGCGAGAAGCTTGCTCCCATTTGTAACTCTCTTTCTCCTTATAAGGACGAGTCGCGTGTTGGTGCTTTTGCCCACGCTTAGTAATATCTCGGCTCCATCGTTGTTGCTCTATAAGCCCAACAATGGTCTGACTTTGTGGAGCGAAAAGTAGAGTTGAATGTACGTGGAGCGCTCGGGTTCTGTCACCTTGATTCGTGTGCCCGAGCTCCTCTTTTATACTTCGATGCGGGAAACTAAGCGTTGTTGTATCTTCAATCGCGAGTAACTCCTCATGCTCGTTAGCTCGAGATACAGTTGATTGAAAACCTGCTTCAGCGATGTCTTTTGCATCAATGTTTTCATTGCGGATAAAGCGATATGCACCTTCCATATCAGCGGGAGAAAAAGGAAGTTTAGCCACGGAAACTCCTGGTTGATTAGCAATGGAAGTCGCTAAACTGATAAGGCGTTGTGTTCTTCGAGGGTCTTTAAGTTGTGCTTGTCCAAATTGTTCTTGTGCCCAAAGCTTAGCGTCTGAATGTGTCATCTTAGTGTTTCAGTAAGGATTACTAAGTGATCAGATCACACACACGTGAAAGAGTTCAAAAAAAAAATCCCCAAGCTACAAGCTTGGGGATTTGTGTATAAGAGACAGCCGAGCTGGAGCCTTTGTCATGTATTCGAGTCAAATGCTACGCAGATAGGATTCGCATACAGTTCGTTGAACCAACCACATCCATGACATCACCTTGAGTGAAGATCACGAGATCCCCTTCATCGAGCAATCCTTGTTCTTTAAGCGTTACAATTGCCGCATGAGCGGTCGTCAATCCAGCGCCACCCTTAGAATCAAAGAACACTGGTGTTACACCACGGTATAGTGCAGCACGGTTCAATGTGGACTCGTTACGAGAGAGTGCGAAAATCGGTAGACCAGAACTCAAACGTGACATCATCAATGCTGTGCGGCCTGATTCTGTTAATGAAATCATCGCTTTTACGCCTTCCATATGATTGGCAGCATACATGGTCGACATTGCAATGGTCTCTTCTGCGGTCGCAAACGTGCGGTCCAATCGGTAAGTCGAGAGGCTTGCTTCTGACATTTTTTCTGCGCCCATACAGACTTCTGCCATGGATTTAACGGTTTCTACTGGGTATAAACCCGCAGCTGTTTCACCTGAAAGCATCACGGCGTCTGTACCATCAAGCACGGCGTTGGCAACGTCCATCACTTCTGCACGAGTTGGCATCGGTGCGGCCATCATAGATTCCATCATTTGGGTTGCAGTGATAACAATGCGGTTTAAGCTACGCGCACGGCGGATCAGCTTTTTCTGTACGCCGATAAGCTCTGGATCGCCAATTTCTACCCCTAAGTCACCACGAGCCACCATCACCACATCGGAAGCGAGGATGATGTCATCAATTGATTCATTGTTCGCTACCGTCTCTGCTCGCTCGACTTTAGCGACAAGCTTCGCTTCTAAGCCAGCGTCACGCGCTAAACGACGTGCGTAGTTCATGTCTTCCCCGTTGCGAGGGAATGAGATGGCTAAGTAATCCACTTTGATTTCTGCTGCGGTTAGGATGTCGGCCTTATCTTTTTCTGTTAGAGCATCCGCAGAAAGACCGCCACCTTTTTTGTTGATGCCTTTGTTGTTGGACAATGGACCACCAACAGTGACTCGGGTGTGAACTTTATTTCCTTCAACGCTGGTAACTTGGAGCTGCACTCGGCCATCATCGAGTAACAGGATGTCGTTGGTTGAGACGTCCTGTGGAAGTTCTTTGTAATCTAAGCCAACCGATTCTTGGTTGCCTTCGCCTTTAGGTAAGTCACTATCTAAAGTGAACTTGTCTCCGACACTGAGGATGATCTTACCATCTTGGAAAGTTGAGACTCGTATTTTAGGACCTTGTAAATCGCCGAGAATAGCAACTTGTCGACCCAGTTTAGCCGCAATCGCACGGACTTTATTGGCTCGTTGAATATGGTCTTCGCTCGTACCGTGGGAAAAGTTCATACGTACGACGTTTGCGCCAGCTTTGATGATTTCTTCAAGGACATTGTCTTTGTCGGTTGAAGGGCCTAGCGTTGTGACGATTTTTGTTCTTCTCAATATAGAAGTCATAGATTCTCCGAAGAATGCAGGTGTAGGACGAGATAACTGGAATTCTATTCTCGCTAAGTATATGCACACTATGTACATATTGTTCGTATTTAGGTCAAAGTGCTGAAAAAACGCTGAGTCTCAGGCTTTGCTTCCTAATTTGATGAATAAAATAAGTCAATTTTCAAACAATTTAACAGGAGTAGATTTCTCGTTATTTGATTGAATACACAAACAAACATGTTTATACGTGATGCTTGTCACGGGGATTTATCAATTCACTTCACAATTACTTCGCAAAGTAAAAAAATTATCCCGTTATAGAATTTCGGAGTGCAAGATGTACATGGCTCAACCGGGCCATATTGATCATATCAAACAGGTCAATGCTGGTCGTGTATACAAACTAATTGACCTGAAGGGTCCAATTTCTCGAATCGATTTATCCAAGAAAAGTGAGCTCGCACCTGCGAGTATCACTAAGATCACCCGAGAGTTGATTGAAGCACATCTGATTCATGAAACTACCGTGCAAGAGGCGACCAGTCGTGGCCGTCCAGCGGTAGGTTTGCAAGTCAATAATGAAGGCTGGCAATTCTTATCGATGCGTTTAGGGCGAGGGTATTTGACCATTGCTTTGCATGAACTTGGTGGGGATGTGCTTATCGATACCAAAATCGATATCCATGAACGCGACCAAGACGATGTACTTGAACGCTTACTCTATGAAATTGATGAATTCTTCCAAACCTACGCCGATCAACTTGATCGTGTGACTAGTATTGCTATCACGTTGCCTGGTCTGGTGAACTCAGAGCAGGGTATTGTGCTGCAAATGCCGCATTACAATGTTGAGAACCTTGCTCTAGGGCCTGAGATCTACAAAGCAACAGGTTTACCAGTGTTTATTGCCAACGATACACGTGCGTGGGCATTGGCTGAGAAGCTGTTTGGTCACTCACAAGAGAACGATAACTCGGTTCTGATTTCGATTCACCACGGCTTGGGGGCCGGTATCATCTTAGATGGGCGTGTCCTACAAGGCCGTCATGGTAACATTGGTGAACTTGGCCATATTCAAATTGACCCGAATGGTAAGCGTTGTCACTGTGGTAACATTGGCTGCTTAGAGACCGTTGCGAGTTCACAAGCTATTCGTGAAGAAGTGGTGACTCGTATTGCTGATGGCGAACCCTCGATTCTTGCTGATCAGGAAGAAATGAGCATCGAAAGTATTTGTGAGGCGGCGGCAAATGGCGATCCTTTGGCTGTCGATGTTATCGAGAAGCTTGGTCGTTACTTGGGATCTGCAATTGCTATTGTGATCAACTTGTTTAACCCAGAGAAGATTTTGATTGGTGGGGTAATCAACCAAGCGAAAGAGGTGCTTTATCCTGCCGTTCGCCGCTGCATTGAAGAGCAGAGTTTACCGGTCTACCACCAAGATCTTGAGCTGGTGGAATCTCGTTTCTACAAACAAGCGACCATGCCGGGTGCCGCGCTTATCAAACAAGCTTTGTATGATGGTCAGTTACTGATGAAGGTAATTGAAGGCTAATTTCCCGCATTGTTGTGGTGTAGTTTTAAAGGGTGAGCTCTAAGAGTTCACCCTTTTTTGATCGCCAATCTGAGCTTTGCTTCATTGCTATATCAATAGCATTAATGTAATTTCCCTAAGTAATGTAAAACACTCATACAAAAGTTTTACTTTGTTGTTTCAGCACGGTTTTCTTTAAAGAGTGAAGGATAGTTATTCAGAGTTAGGTAGTGGTATGTCCGGAGTGTTAAATACAGTGGATCAGCGTACGAATCTAGTGGGTGAGAACCGACTGGAGCTTTTGCTGTTCACATTAAATAGTCGCCAGTTATTTGCGATCAACGTTTTCAAAGTGAAAGAGGTGATCAAACTGCCGCCACTGACCAAGCTACCTGGTTCACACTACAATATTCGTGGTGTCGCTTCTCTCCGTGGTGAAGCAGTACCTGTGATTGATTTGCGTGGTTCAATTGGCTTTCCCCCTTTGCGTGGTGAAGCGGAAGAAGAAAACCTGATCATCACGGAATATAACCGCTCAGTTCAAGGCTTCCTTGTTGGGCCTGTACGAAACATCATCAATACAGCTTGGACCGAAATTCAGCCTCCACCTTCCACATCTGGCCGCTCTAACTACCTCACGGCAATTACCCAAGTGAAAGAAGGGGATAGCTCTCAAATCGTCGAAATCATCGATGTAGAAAAGGTGTTAGCGGAAATCATCCATTACGATGTCACGATTTCTGAAGGCGTGTTAGACCACGAACTTGCTCAAGCTATGATTGGTCGTAATGTGCTGATTGTGGATGACTCCTCAACAGCTCGTAACCAAGTACGTGATACCTTGTCTCAATTAGGTTTGAATATTATTGAGTGCCGAGATGGCCTTGAAGCATTGACGGTATTAAAACGTTGGTGTGACGAAGGTAAAGATGTCGCGAACGAGTTACTGATGATGATTACTGATGCTGAAATGCCGGAAATGGATGGCTATCGACTGACGCATGAAGTCCGTAGTGATCCGAGAATGTCCAAACTGTTCATCACGCTAAATACTTCTTTAAGTGGGAGTTTTAATGAAGCCATGGTGCAAAAGGTGGGCTGTGACCGCTTTATATCTAAGTTTCAACCAGATCTTCTTGTTGAAGTCGCACAAGAACGTTTGCGTCAGGTGGTTTAGGTTATCCAAGGTATAATTATCTTGTTACAAACTCATTCATAAGTTTTGATGATGTCTGCTTCATGAGTTGCTATACTTTAATGACATATTTTTTACAGTGAAATATGTCAGGTATATCACGTTACTTTTCACCTACGAGTCAACTCGACTCATTAGTATAGGGTACTTCCTTTTAATGATATGGCTAACATCTAAAGTTATTATGACTTTATCCTTGTTACTGTATAGGGAATACAAGAAAAAACGTACGGAAGCGGAAGCTGATGACTAATTTCAGCGGAATTGAAAAGGGAGGGTCGACCTCCCTTTATTTTATTCAGTTTACCCTGTGTCAATCTGTCTCTATTCTCATTTTTTTAATGAAAATCCCGCGATTTATTTTGCAGTCCCGCAAGGTGTTGAGTGCAATCAATGAGCCTACCTGCAATGATGTGCGTGACTTCTCCCTCTCTTTCTAAAATTCCTTTTACCATTAACACCTTTGAGGTGAGATAAGCTTGTTTCTGCGCGCGTGCTGTTGCTCGCCATACAACCACATTAATGTTACCAGTGTCGTCTTCTAACGTGAAAAAGGTGACGCCAGCTGCAGTGCCAGGGGATTGCCTGCCTGTGACGACGCCGACAACCGTCACCAAGGACTTGTGTTCTTTTTCTACGAGCTGCTTCATACGAGTAAAGCGTGGTAGTTTGCCAGCTTCCTCCAGTAGGGTAATTGGGTGACGGCTAAGTGATAACCCTGTACTGGCGTAATCTTCAATGAGATTTTCGTACTCAGAAGGCTGAGGTTGATAGCTCACCTCAGGCTCTTCAATTTGATTAAATAAGGGCAAGTCTGATAACGAATCCATAGCTGACCAACGTGCGTTATATCGGTTACCTGAGAGTATTTGAAAAGCATTCGCAGAAGCTAATAACTCAATATCACGACGACTTCTCAGAATTTGTTTTACCTCTTGGATAGAACGATAACCATGAGTTGGGCGGTGTTCAACCAAGCGGATAGCGTTTTCTTCATTAAGGCTTTTGACTAACCGCAAGCCTAGTTGGATACCAAGGCGTCCATTGGGACGTTTCACCAAGTGATGCTGGTAGTGTGAGTGGTTCACGCAAGTAGGCAGTACTTCCACTCCGTGTCGACGTGCATCCTGAACCAACTGTGAAGGGCTATAAAAGCCCATGGGTTGGCTATTCAGTAGCGAAGTATAGAACTCAGCGGGATAGTAGAACTTTAGCCATGCAGAGCAATAAGCCAGTACCGCGAAAGAGGCGGAATGGCTCTCAGGAAAACCATACTCACCAAAGCCACAAATCTGATCAAAGATACGTTCGGCAAACTCAAGATCGTAGCCGCGTTCAAGCATCCCATCGATAAGCTTCGGTTTGAATTTAGCGAGATCGCCGTTCTTCTTCCATGCTGCCATTGCTCTACGCAATTGATCCGCTTCACCGCCGCTAAAACCAGCCGCTACCATTGCCAACTTGATCACTTGTTCTTGGAAAATCGGTACGCCCATGGTGCGCTCTAGTACGTTTTTCACTTCTTCCGATGGGTAGCTGATCGGTTCTTCACCATTTCGTCTTTTTAAAAACGGGTGCACCATATCTCCTTGGATTGGGCCCGGACGAACAATGGCAATCTGTACGACTAAGTCGTAGTAACGCGCGGGTTTTAAACGTGGCAGCATGCTCATTTGAGCGCGCGACTCAATTTGGAATACCCCCACTGTATCGGCTTTTTGGATCATTCGGTACACATGCGGATCATCTTGCAAACGCGTGATCTCGGCAATAGAGAGTGATCGTTGGTGGTGTTTTTCAACCAGTTGAAAGCACTTACGGATTGCATTCAACATGCCTAGCGCGAGTACATCGACTTTCAATAGTTTTAAGCTTTCTAAATCGTCTTTGTCCCATTGAATAATGGTTCGATCGATCATTGAAGCATTTTCGACGGGCACCAGTTCATACAAAGGACCAGATGAAATAACAAAGCCCCCAACATGCTGAGATAAATGGCGTGGAAACCCAATGATCTCGTTCACTAACTGGATAAACTGCTGTCCCTTCAAGGAATCCGGTTGTAATCCCAGCTCAATGATTTGTGCTTGCCAGCCTTGGCTTCGATCGCGGCGATTGACGTTTTTAATGAAAAAGTCGAGTTGAGTTTCTTCAATCCCCAACGCTTTCCCTACTTCACGCACCGCACTTTTAAAGCGATAACTGATCACGGTGGCTGCCAGAGCAGCACGTTCGCGCCCGTATTTTTTGTAGATGTATTGAATCACTTCTTCACGACGCTCGTGCTCGAAATCCACGTCGATATCTGGCGGCTCGTCTCGCTCTTTACTAATAAAACGCTCGAACAAGACAGAGATTTGCCTCGGGTCAACCGCGGTGATTTCTAAGCAGTAGCACACCACGGAGTTAGCCGCGGATCCACGTCCTTGATAGAGGATGCCTTGCTGCTTAGCGAACATCACAATGTCGTGAATGGTTAGAAAATAATAATGGTACTCCAGCTCTTTAATGAGTGTGAGTTCACGCTCAATCGTTTGATTGATGTCTGTTGGAGCCCCTTCGGGAAAGCGTCGTTGCTTACCTCGATCAACTAAAAAACGTAAGTAAGAGTCTGGTGTGTAACCATCTGGAATGAGTTCGGTTGGGTATTCGTATTTCAGGTCAGACAGCTCGAATTCGCACAAATCTGCGATGGTTTTGCTTTCTGCAAGCCACTCTGGTTTATAGATGCGGAGTAGCTTATTCATTGGGCGCAACGCTCTTTCTGCATTGGATAGGCGATCAAAACCAAGTTTATCGACATTGCATCCATGCTTAACGGCAGTGAGCACATGCTGTAGAGGTAGGCGTTCGACAGCATGCATCAAAACACCACCACAAGCGGTAATAGGAAGCTGAAATTCATTAGCCAATAACTCACAATGAGTTGTGTATGCTTCATCACTTCCACTGAGGTGACGTTGAATCGCGACCCATAATCGTTCGGAATGGTGTTGATTAAGCCAACGTCCCCAGTAGTGATCACTTTCCTGATGTGCAGGTAACCACAGCACGAAACAGTGACGAATCGACATTAAATCCCATTCGGAAAGTTGGTAGCTGCCTTTCTCGCTGCGTCTTCTTGAATTGGTGATGATACGGCACAGCTCAGCGTAGGCTTTTCGACAAGGGCAAAGCAGCACGACTTGGCATTCCTCGTTCAACCAAAACATGCTGCCGACGATTTGTTTAATATCAAGCTTGTGCTGTTTAATGGTCGCGTACGCTTTGACGACACCGGCAACAGAGCATTCATCAGTAATCGCAATAGCTTGATAACGATAAAAAGCGGCTTGCAGTACTAACTCTTCCGCATGAGAAGCCCCAGTGAGAAAGGAAAAATTGGACTGACAAAATAGTTCTGCGTAACTCATAACGACCTAACAAAAATAACTGCCGATTTAACAAAAATAGCCATGAAGAAACCAATGCTTGTGTTGATCGCGAAAGACCCATAACCAGCGCCCTTGCTTGGTATGTGCTACGTAGTAATCACGCATGATTTCATCGCCATCCCACCATCCAGAGACAATTCGCTCTGGTCCATGAATGAGAGATACTTGCTCTTGTAGCGCGATAGGTTCGGGTAATTGCATCGCTGGGCGTAACAACGCAGGGATGGCGTTAATCGACACATCCGGCTCATCGGCTGGGCGATATTGACTGGCTTTCTCTGGTCTTGGGTCGCAGGCGATATTCGGTTTGAGTACTGCGCTTTTACCCAATTTAGCTTGCAGTAGAGAGAGCAACTCTAATGCATTCATTTGGCCCTTTTGCCCAGCAAAGAGATCACGTGTTGCGCTTAAAGGCTCTCCTTGACGGACGATTTTTAACGTTAAGCCCATCACTGGGCCGTTTAAGGTCAGTGATTCCAGATTCAAACTGGCCAGTTGTTGCCAACGCTGACATAAGTAATCGCCCTGCGCTGAAGTCAATTGAAGATGTTGTTCTTGCTTATCTCGCTGGTGGAGCGTCAAGCACAGCTCAAACGCGACTTTATCGCGCAGCTTGAGGAAGGTTTCGAGCTGCTGAAGGAGCTTGGCTAACGGTCTTTCCACCCATTGCACGTTTTCAATTTCAAACAGCAATTCTAGATATACTTGGAATGATTCCGTTGGATGATAAAAATCAACAGGATGTTTGAACTGGCCTGTTAACCGCCCAACGTAGTTGACTAAATCGATATCAAATCGGCGTGCAATATCTTGCAACGGCAACTCAAGCAAACTTTCGAGTGTTGTAACTCCAACGCGCTGTAGCTTATCGACAGTTGAGGTCGACAAATCGGTCAATGTCAGTGGCAAAGGTTGTAACGCTTGTAGCATGAAGGCTTTATCTTCACTCAAACAATTACTGCCAGATAAGGCCATCAATTTGGCTGATAAGGGTGAAAAGCCGCAGCCGAACTGAAAGCTCAGCTTGAGCGTTGCTAGGTGAGTCGTGACTTTTTGCCAGTAATTTTGCAGCCCTTCATATAAGTTAAGCATAGGGGTTGCACGTAGTAGAATCCCTTGGCTTGGCATCAAGACAACATCAGAGGTAATCAAATACAGCCATTGAGCGATTTCTTGTAACTTATTTAATTCGGTTTGTGGATGATAAGGGTGCACTTGTAAATCTCGGCATAATGACGCAGCGCTGCCTAAGCCCATATCCGGCTTAATACCTTGTTGCTCGGCAATCTCGTTGTATTGAATGATCCGACAACGTTGGCTTTCTACAATCACCACGGGCTGCTCTTGGTTATCACCAAAGAGTGCATCTAACTGTAGGCGAGGGAAGTGCAAGTATATCCACAAAGCCATATCACTAACCTTGATTCGCCAATGGGAAATTGACCACCGTGGATGGAATACGAGTTGTGCTTGGCATCACCAGTTGCGGGTAGTGGTGCTGGAAGTTGATATCGACGCTGCCTTTGCTCCAACCGCCTTTTCTTTTAAGCACTTCCACGCTGACACCTTGCTCGTGACCGTGAAGTTTTAAGCTGAGTGATACAGGCAAAGACAAGCGATTTGTCATGTTAGGTTTGAGCATAAACAGAGGGCAAGCGCCTTGCTCACTCGCCACTTGCAGACGCTTAACCTGATGGATTTCTAACTCATCTTGCCATAACAATACATTGGTGCAGACGCCGCTTTTGAGGCATTGCTCTGCTGCCCATAAGGCATCGCGTTGATGTTCCGGTGTGACAACCCATACTTGGTTTATGTCCAACCCAATGCTGTGTAGGAACAATGAATTCATCAATGCGGGAGGCTGAATGAATGCCGTTACTCCTCTTGCCAGAGAAGCTTTTAAATAAGGCGCTAAAAGACGCAATTCACCAATACTGCCAACGGACTCCATTTCCACGACGCCATGAGGAGGAAAACCGCCCCCAAGCAAGGTATCTAACTCGGGAAAACCTGAGCTATGGAGAGTCTGGTGTGTATCAGCTTTGGTTAAATTTGCTTGCCAAACAAGATGTTGGCTTTTTAAATTCTGGATAATGTCTTGCATAATAAAATACCTGTATATATGTACAGTATATTTCTGTGATGGAAAGTCGCAAGATTTTTATAGGCAGAAATACGAAAAAAGGCAGCGTTTGCTGCCTTTTCAATCGATTATGCGAGGTCGTGAGAATTTATCACTTACGCTTTGGTTGTGCATCAATACACTGACCGTTGACATCAGTGACGGCTGGATCCATTAAATGCAGGTACAACGGCATAATATCTAAAGGTGTTTTTAATGTATTTGAATCTTCACCAGGGTAGGCTTTTTCACGCATACGAGTACGGGTTGCACCAGGGTTAATGGCATTAACTCGCATTGGTGTGTCACTCAGTTCGTCGGCGAGAACCTGCATCATGCCTTCGACGGCAAATTTAGAAATAGCGTAGGAACCCCAGAAAGCGCGGCCTGAATGGCCAACCGTTGAAGAGGTAAAGACAATACGACCAGCATCTGATTTGCGCATGATAGGCAGCAGTGCCTGAGTCATCAAGACTTCTGCTTTCACGTTGATTTGCATGATGTCGTCAAAATCTTCTTCATTGATTTGCTCAAACGGACACAGAGTGCTTAAAACACCGGCGTTGTGCAGCAGACCATCCAAACGACCAAACTGACCTTCGATGGTTTCTGCCATATCGATGTAGTGCTGCTTAGTTGCGCCTTTTAGATCAAGTGGAATGATCGCGGGTTGAGGGTAACCTGCAGATTCGATTTCATCGTAGATGGATTCAAGGTTTTGAACGTTTCGACCAAGTAGAATCACAGTCGCACCGTGCTGAGCGTAAGAAAGTGCCGCTTGGCGACCAATACCATTGCCTGCACCAGTGACAAGAATGACTTTACCTTTTAGGGCATCTGCTGAAACGGAGTAGTTCACGGTAGTTAATCCTTATTATTGTATCTAATTCCGACGAACAGACGTCATCTTGGTGTAGAAATGCGCCTGTTTCTCAATGGAAAATCTTGGTAATCGTGACAAGTTGGTTACAATACACCAATTCATGTGTTATACCAATTCCAGAACGGTTGTCCGGTATGTTATTTGAACACCATCAATCAGAACAAGAGGTTACTGATTTTCTTGCCTTCTCTCTGATTTTTCTACGTAACATATTGATGACTATTACTGGTATGAGATAGAGGAACTCTCATTGGAATTTTTATTAGATTATGGTCTGTTTTTAGCCAAGATTATCACCGTTGTTGCGGCCGTGGTTGTGCTGCTGATTATTGCAAAATCGGCGGGTGGTAAATCGGGTGCTGCGAAAGGCGAATTGGAAGTCACCAATCTTTCTGAGCGTCATAAAGATGCAATCGAACAGTTAGAACATCACCTGCACGATGACGCTTTCATCAAAGCTCGTGATAAAGCGGCTAAGAAGGAAGAGAAAGAAAAGAACAAATCTCGTGGGAAAGAAATCAAACAAGCGAGCAAAGAAGGTTCTCTTGATAGCAAGCGCGAACCGCATCTGTTCGTGTTGGACTTCAACGGAAGTATTGATGCAAAAGAAGTGGGCTCTCTACGTGAAGAGATCACTGCAGTATTAGCGGTAGCTCGTGAAGGCGATGAAGTGCTGCTTCGTCTAGAGTCTGGTGGTGGTATGGTCCATGGCTATGGCTTAGCATCTTCTCAACTTGATCGAATCAAAGCTGCAGGTCTGCCTCTGACGATTTCTGTCGACAAAGTGGCAGCAAGTGGTGGCTACATGATGGCATGTGTGGCAGACAAGATTGTGTCTGCGCCGTTTGCGATTGTAGGTTCTATCGGCGTTATCGCGCAGATCCCTAACTTCAACAAACTGTTGAAAAAACACGATATCGAATATGAGCAGCTAACAGCTGGTGAGTACAAGCGTACACTAACGATGTTTGGTGAGAACACCGACAAAGCGCGTGATAAGTTCAAACAAGAACTTGAAGGAACACACGTACTGTTCAAAGATTTCATCAGTGAACGTCGCCCAGCGCTAGAACTTGAAAAAGTCGCAACCGGTGAGCACTGGTTTGGTACGCAAGCGAAAGAGCTAGGGCTGGTGGATGAAATCAGCACTTCTGACGATCTGGTTGTTGCGGCATGCAAAGAGAAAACCGTACTAGCAGTGCATTACGTACAGAAGAAAAAACTGGCAGACAAGCTTGCCGGTGTTGCAGGCAAAGTAGCAGACAGTGTTGTGCTTAAACTTGCAGAGCGTGGTCAAAAGCCAATTGTGTAATGTTTAAGAAATAACAAAAAAAACCAACTGTTTAGTTGGTTTTTTTTGTTTCCGCTGAGGGTTGTTAGTTCAGCTCTAACCGTTATTGGTTCAGTTCTAACTGATAGAAGCTTGCTTGAGCATAATCACCCGCTTCCATGCCGCGCCATTCACAGTCTGAACTACTCTTCTTCGTGTTACATTGGTTGTAAGCACCGGCTTTGTAATACATCCAATCGTTACCATAGCCTTGGTCTACTTCATGACCTTGGTATTTGCCTTCTGCTAGATTCACATCAAATGTCTTAGTGACTTCATTTTTCTCACCAGGGTTCTTAGTGAAAGTCAGGTGCATGATCTCACCTTCCACATTCACGCTGTATGAGAAGATTTCACCCAGTTTGATGCCGTCTTGTGGGTCTGCGTCGCCTTTACGTAAGTTGTATTGTCCGAACACGTTGTGGCGGATGTCTTGGCGAAGTTTCTTACCATTTTCATCTTTCGCGTCTTGAAGTTCTTTGGTTGGGTTTAACTCGTAGTTCCACGAAAGAGAGCCGTATTCATGCTCAGGCAGTTTTCGGTAAGAAATCTTTAAAGGCTCATTGTCAGAGCCATGAATTTGGCCAATCACGACAGCGAATGCGCCATTCTTTTTGTAGTTGCCACTTGTACTTACTTGGTCAACAGATAGGGTCGCGTTTAGCTCGCCACCAATCGCACCATACTCAGCAGCATTTGGGTGAGAAGCGACGACAAAGTTGTTTTTTGGCTCACCGTAGTGCGTAGCAAGCATGGCACGAAGTTCACTACGGGTGTTCTTACTATTAGGAGTGGTCGGTGCTTCATTTGGTGCAACAAAAACCACGGCGCCTGTTTCTTTGTTGGTATAGAACCACTCAGGGTGAACATAAGGGTTTTCTGTATTGCCCAGCTCATCTTTGGCTATTTCTAATGCTTTACCCTTGCGTTCACCTTCTTTAGTTAGTTCAGGCAAGGTAATTTTCCAATTCGTCATATCAAAGTTTTGAGCTGGAGCCTTTGTCGGATCTAGCTCATATTTGCTCGCTAATTCATTGGACGAAGTTGCAGCCATAGCAGACGCAGAGGCAATGCTGGCAGCAAGAAAAGTAAGCGCTAATTTCTTCATATTGTGTTCTCAATTTTTATAGGGTCGTCGATAAGATGATTTAATATACAATAATATTGTATTACTAATATGTGATCGGGTCGGAAAAATGAAACTTAGAGAAAATTAGTCATTTGGTATTGCGCTTAAAGAGAAAGAATCAAAACAGAGAAAACGGCAAATTCTGAGCCGAGGAGAGGGCAAAGAAATGGTATCCTGAGGCTATTAGGTATATACTCCCGCACCGTAAAATTAAGAATGAAATGAATTTGGGTGGAAGCACCGAAATTCGCACATCAACGTGGAGAAAAACATGTCCTCTCAAACTCCGGTTGTTACCGTAGATGGACCTAGTGGTGCAGGTAAAGGCACTTTATGTATGTTGCTGGCGAAGAAGTTGGGCTTTCATCTTCTTGATTCTGGCGCAATTTATCGTGTACTTGCACTCGCAGCGATTCACCACGGCGTAGACACTGAGTCAGAAGATGCGCTTGTTCCACTTGCTACTCATCTAGACGTTCAGTTTATTGCTGAAGGTGACCTAGTAAAAGTGATTCTAGAAGGCGAAGACGTCTCTGGTGAGCTTCGTAAAGAAGAAACGGGGATGGCGGCGTCTAAAGTAGCAGCTCTGCCACGCGTTCGTGAAGCATTATTGCGCCGTCAGCGTGCATTTGAGACCGCTCCGGGTCTGGTTGCTGATGGCCGTGATATGGGTACGGTCGTATTCACGAATGCACAAGCGAAAATTTTCCTTGATGCGAGCGCAGAAGAGCGTGCAAATCGACGCCTTAAACAGTTGCAAGAGAAAGGGTTAGATGTTAGATTTGCTGACCTTTTGAGCGAGATCCAAGAGCGTGACGATCGCGATCGTAACCGCCCAGTGGCACCACTACGCCCTGCAGAGGATGCGCTTGTGCTAGATTCTACGTCGATGAGTATCGACGAAGTAGTAGAAAAGGCACTACAATATATCGAATCGAAGCTAGCTGAGTAATAACACTCGGCTAGACTAAGAGCGTTGGTCGCAAGGATGATGACTGGCGAATTTAATAACCCCATGCGGTAGGATACCCGTGGACGTTTAATTTATTGAAGATTAAATAAATGACTGAATCTTTTGCTCAACTCTTTGAAGAGTTTCTAAACGAAACAGAATTCCAACAAGGCAGCATCGTTAAAGGTACTGTAGTAGCTATCGAGAACGGTTTCGTTCTTGTTGACGCTGGTCTTAAGTCTGAATCTGCTATCCCTGCTGAACAGTTCAAGAACGCTGCTGGCGAACTTGAAGTTGAAGTTGGTGCTGAAGTAGACGTAGCTCTAGACGCTGTTGAAGATGGTTTCGGTGAAACTCAACTTTCTCGTGAGAAAGCTAAGCGTCACGAAGCTTGGATCGTTCTTGAGAAAGCTTACGAAGAAGCTGAAACTGTTGTTGGTATCATCAACGGTAAAGTTAAAGGCGGTTTCACTGTTGAACTAAACGGTATCCGTGCTTTCCTTCCTGGCTCTCTAGTAGACGTACGTCCAATCCGCGACACTGCTCACCTAGAAAACAAAGAGCTAGAGTTCAAAGTTATCAAACTTGACCAAAAACGTAACAACGTAGTTGTTTCACGTCGTGCAGTTATCGAATCTGAGAACAGCGTTGAGCGTGACGAGCTTCTAGAAACTCTACAAGAAGGTTCTGAAGTTAAAGGTATCGTTAAGAACCTTACTGACTACGGTGCGTTCGTTGACCTAGGTGGCGTTGACGGTCTTCTACATATCACAGATATGGCTTGGAAGCGCGTTAAGCACCCATCTGAAATCGTTAACGTTGGTGACGAGATCCAAGTTAAAGTTCTTAAGTTCGACCGTGAGCGTACTCGCGTATCACTAGGTCTTAAGCAACTAGGCGAAGATCCATGGGTAGCAATCGCTAAGCGTTACCCAGAAGGTCACAAACTAACTGGTCGCGTAACTAACCTAACTGACTACGGCTGCTTCGTTGAAATCGAAGAAGGCGTTGAAGGTCTAGTACACGTTTCAGAAATGGATTGGACTAACAAGAACATCCACCCATCTAAAGTTGTTAATGTTGGCGACGAAGTTGAGGTTATGGTTCTTGAGATCGACGAAGAACGTCGTCGTATTTCTCTAGGTCTGAAACAGTGTAAAGCTAACCCATGGCAGTCATTCGCTGAAGCACAAGCTAAAGGCGACAAAGTTACTGGTAAGATCAAGTCTATCACTGACTTCGGTATCTTCATCGGTCTAGAAGGCGGCATCGACGGTCTAGTTCACCTATCTGACATTTCTTGGAATGTTGCTGGCGAAGAAGCTGTACGTGAGTACAAGAAAGGCGACGAGATCTCTGCAGTTGTTCTAGCAGTAGACGCTGAGCGTGAGCGCATTTCTCTAGGCGTTAAGCAAATGGAAAACGACCCATTCAATGCTTACGTTGCTGACAACAAGAAAGGTGTTCTAGTTAACGCTACTGTAACTGCTGTTGACGCTAAAGGCGCTACAGTTGAAATCGCAGAAGGCGTTGAAGGTTACATCCGTGCTTCTGAAGTATCACGCGACCGCGTAGAAGATGCTTCTCTAATCCTAAGTGCTGGTGATGTTGTTGAAGCGAAGTTCACAGGTGTAGACCGTAAGAACCGCGTAATCAACCTATCTATCAAAGCTAAAGATGAAGCTGATGAGCAAGAAGCAATGGCATCTATCAACAAGCAAGACGAAGCTGCTTTTGGTAATGCAATGGCTGACGCTTTCAAAGCTGCTAAAGGCGAATAATTTACTCGCTTAAGCTAAAAAGGGGCCGCAAGGCTCCTTTTTTATGCTTGCTATAAACTAAGTAGTAATACTAATGTTGATAAACTATGCTAAAAAAAGACATTTTTTGATTGCACATTTTGTGTAAAATTTGTCTAGAATTGATAGCAAGTGTTTGTTGGAATTAGTATTACTTACTATAATGAGTGATAAAGATACTCAAAGAGGGCAACTATGACTAAGTCTGAACTGATTGAAAGACTCTGCGCTGAGCAAACACATTTATCAGCGAAAGAGGTAGAAGATGCTGTAAAAGATATTTTAGAGCACATGGCCTCTACACTAGAGACCGGTGACCGTATTGAGATCCGTGGCTTTGGTAGTTTTTCTCTTCATTACCGCGAGCCTCGCGTAGGTCGCAACCCTAAAACGGGCGACAAGGTGGAGTTGGAAGGTAAATACGTTCCTCACTTCAAACCAGGCAAAGAGCTTCGTGAACGCGTAAATATGGATAGCTAAGGCTCTCTTATTAGTTTGAAAAAGCGGCATACTCTCGTGTATGCCGCTTTTTTATAACTAGATTATTGGTAATATACATGGTCTGAAGAAACATTTTACTGCATAATCTTACCTACTTACTCCTCGAAGGGTGATGTAACATGAAAATTATAAAAATCATTGCTGTTTTAGCTCTCTTTTTAATTGCACTGGCTTTAGGTTCTCAAAACCAAGAGATCGTTACCTTTAATTATCTTCTGGCGAAAGGTGAGTTCCACCTATCAACCCTGCTGGGTGTAGTGTTTGTCGTTGGTTTTGGCATAGCTTGGGTTATCTTTGCTAGTGTTCAGTTCAAAACTCAACTGCAAGTGCGTCGTCTGAAAAAGAAACTTAAAAAGTATGAGCCCGCTGAAGCAGAACAACCTGCAAAACCAGCAGTAGAAAAACAGGCATAAGGATAAGGCTTAACTTTAATGCTTGAACTACTCTTCTTGTTATTGCCAATAGCCGCCGCCTATGGCTGGTACATGGGCCACCGTAGCGCTCAGCAAGACAAGCAGAAGCAATCTCATCAGATATCCCGTCAGTATGTGACGGGTCTTAACCTGCTTCTATCTGATCAATCAGATAAGGCGGTTGACCACTTCATTGAATTGCTCCAAGTTGATAACGAAACGATAGATACTCACCTAGCGTTGGGTAATCTTTTCCGTTCTCGTGGTGAAGTCGACCGAGCAATTCGAATCCACCAAAATCTCATTTCTCGTTCTGGCCTCACGCTAGACCAGAAGAATCTCGCACTTCAGCAGCTCGCTAAAGATTACATGGCCTCTGGTTTCTTAGACCGTGCAGAAAAAATCTTTGAACAGTTAGTGGAGGAGCCAGACCATCGTGAAAGTGCACTTCAGCAGCTTGTCACCATCTACCAGCAAACGCGTGAGTGGGAAAAAGCCATTCATTACGCAAACCAGTTGGCGAAGATGGGTAAGAAGCGCACTCGTATTCGTGCCAACATTGCACATTTCTGGTGTGAGTTAGCCATGCTTGACCAAGCCGATGGTAACATCAGTAAAGCGATTCAACATTTCAAGAAAGCACTGTCAGAAGACCCTAAATGCGTTCGTGCGAGCATTGCCCTTGGCCGGGTGTATTTAGAGTCAGAAGATTACAAGCACACCATCAAGTACCTGACAGGCGTGCTTGAGCAAGATAAAGACTTTATTAGTGATGTCCTACCAACGATTGCTGAGTGTTACCACCACTTAGGTCAGGAAGATGAACTCGTAGAATTCTTACGTGCCTGTATCGATAAAAAGGCGGGTGTATCGTCCGAATTAATGTTGGCGCAACTTGTCGCGCATCATGAGAGTGTTGGTGCCGCGCAAGAGCTGTTGACGAAACAACTACTGAAAAACCCAACCATGAAAGGCTTTTACCGCCTTATTGATTACCATATTGCAGAAGCAGAAGACGGTCGTGCAAAGGACAGTCTATCGACACTGCAAGCCATGGTTGGTGAACAGTTAAAAGTGAAGCCACATTACCGATGCAGGAAGTGTGGCTTCTCAACCCATTCCCTTTACTGGCATTGTCCATCTTGTAAAGGATGGGGGACGATCAAGCCAATCCGCGGATTGGACGGTGAATAATTTTAATGCAGCTGGCAGAGTTTCTGTCCGCTGCATTTTTTTAAGCTTTATTTTATAAGAACCAAAAAATAGTTAGGAGATGAAATGATCGACCAAAAAGTTATTGTCGCACTGGATTATGATAACCAAGCTGATGCGCTTGCATTCGTAGATAGAATTGATCCTGCGTCATGTCGCCTAAAAGTAGGCAAGGAAATGTTTACACTATTTGGTCCTGATTTCGTACGTGAACTTCATAAACGTAGGTTCTCTGTGTTCCTAGACCTGAAATTTCACGATATCCCGAATACGTGTTCAAAAGCCGTGCGAGCAGCCGCTGAGTTGGGTGTATGGATGGTAAACGTTCACGCAAGCGGTGGTGAGCGTATGATGGCAGCTTCCCGTGAAATCCTAGAGCCGTATGGTACAGATCGCCCGTTATTGATTGGTGTAACGGTACTGACCAGTATGGAACAAAGCGACTTAGCTGGGATTGGCTTAAACGTGGCTCCTCAGGAGCAGGTGGTCCGCCTTGCAACGCTAACTAAGAACTCTGGCCTAGACGGCGTAGTCTGTTCAGCTCAGGAATCTTCAATGCTTAAGAGTGAGCTTGGTAAAGAGTTTAAGCTCATTACTCCTGGGATTCGTCCTGCAGGTTCTGAACAAGGCGACCAACGTCGTATTATGACACCAGTCGATGCGATTCAAGCAGGCTCAGACTACCTAGTGATTGGTCGTCCTATTACTCAAGCTACCGACCCAGCAGCAGTGCTTAAATCCATCAACGATAACTTGGCGAATATGTAAACATTGTTGAAATGGAAGATGGAAAGGTGAAGTGGAAATGCTTCACCTTTTTTGTTTTTGTAACGCAGAAAATCTGAGGTGTAAGCTTGAATTGAATATCGTCGGATAGTGTTAGATTAGGCGATAGGACTGCTACGATCACACTTTGGTAACATAACTCGCTGTGATGATGTGAAATTGCAAGCATGTGTTATGGATGGGTTGCGTTACAAATGTGTAACGAATACTATGAGGTTGATGCATTCACTGCGTTGTAAGGTCTAGGATGACCTCGTGAAACTCTCTGATATTAATATGTAAAGTGGATAGGAATTCACTTGGTATTAGCGCTTATTATTTCCTTTACTGTGCCTTGGCATAGCCTCTCCGAGATTCACTTGTTGTCGCTCCATTTAGTCTTACCGCGTAAACACAACAAGGAAGAATACAATGATAAAAACCCTGCCATTTGCAGCACTGGCAACATTGATGGCAACCAGCTTTCAAGTTAGCGCGGCTGAGCTACCAGCAGAGGTAGAATGGATTTCAAACAATAATGAGCCTCTGTTTGCTTCAGAAGAAGCGGTACGAGGTGGAACATACCGCACCTATATTCCGAGTTTTCCTCAAACTTTGCGTAGTGTCGGTCCTGATGCTAACTCAGGCCTGCGTCAATACTTAATGGACGGAACGCCAAAGCTTGCTCAGCGCCATCCTAATACTGGCAAGTGGATCCCTCAATTGGCGAAAGCATGGGCATTTGGTGACGACTTTAAGACGGTTTATTTTCAGCTAGATGAAGCGGCAAAATGGTCTGATGGTGAGAAGATAACTGCCGATGACTACGTGTTTATGATGAAGTACTACACGTCAGAAGACATCATTGATCCGTGGTACAACGATTTCTTTAAAACAAGCATTGTAAGCGTAGAGAAAATCGATGACTACACCATCCAAGTAAACCTTGCTGTGGAACAGAGCCAAGATGCTTTGATGGTTCTGATCAACATGCCAAGTAATGGTTTTCAGCCTCGCCCAGAGCACTTTTTTGAAGGGGAAAAAGACGAAAACAAAGATGGTATGCCGGACAACTTTGTTCGTAAGTTCAACTTCAAATCAGAGCCTACCGCGGCACCTTATTACATTGATAAAGTAAAGAAAGGTAAGAGCGTGACGTTTAAACACGTTGGTGAAGATTGGTGGGGTTATAACAACCGTTACTACAAAAATCGTTACAATGTAGACAAGGTTCGTATTACCGTGATTCGTGATGAAGACATCGCGATGAAGCACTTCGAGAAGGGCAATTTAGACTACTTCGAGATGGTGTTACCTAACTTCTGGCATGATAAAACAGACAGTGAAGTGTACAAGAAAGGCTATGTACAGAAATACTGGGGCTTCAACCAGTCGCCTCAGGGGGCGGGTGGTCTGTGGATGAACACGGCAATGCCGATGCTAGACAACTTAGAAGTGCGTAAAGGTGTGATGGCAGCAACAGACTACGACGGTATGATCGCAAACATCATGCGTGGTGACTACTCTCGTAAGCCACATGGTCTTGGTTTTGGCCACGGTGAGTATGATGATCCAAGCAACACACCACCGAAGTTTGATGCTGCAGAGGCAGTAAAACATTTCGAGAAAGCCGGCTTTGATAAAATTGGTTCGGATGGTATCCGCGTCAATGATAAAGGTGAGCGTTTGAGTTTTGCGATTACCTACGGTTACAACTCACACACTCCACGTATTGCGTACTTAAAAGAGCAAGCGAAGTTGGCAGGTTTGGAGTTTACCTTAAACCTTGTTGATGGTTCTTCGGCGTTTAAATACATTCTGGAGAAAAAACACCAACTAGCTTTCTTGAATATGGGCTCTGGTGAGATTCCTGCTTACTGGGAATATTTCCATTCAGATAACGCAAACAAACCACAAACGAACGCGCACACCAACTACAGCAGCCCAGAGCTAGATAAGCTGATTGAAGCATATGATAATGAGTTTGAACAACAAAAACGCTACGACTTGTCTCGTCAGATCCAAAAATACATCGGCGATGCGAATGTGATTGTTCCAGGCTACATGGTGCCATATACACGTTATGCTCACTGGCGTTGGGTTAAGATTGCTAGCGACGGTATGACAAAAAATACCGAATGGATTTTGCATCCGATGGACATTGGTAACTTTTGGTTAGATACATCGGTTAAGAAAGAAACAGAGAAAGCGATGAAGAGCCGCAAAGCGTTCCCTGAAGTAACGGTTATCGACGATCGTTATAAGCTTTCAGCAAATTAGTTATTTAGTAAGTAGTTAGTAAAAAGCCCCGAAACTCGATTGAGTCGGGGCTTTTTTATTCTCGAGGTGTTTAGCTTACTAGGAAAGAAGCTTCCAGCAAGTAAGTTTTCACATCACCGAGCGGAGCAAATTCTTTATCGATGGTCTTAAAGCGTTCATCGATAGAATCGCTAGAGACGATTTGGCTAAATGTTTCCACTGAGAAAGTCTCATTAGCTTTAAAGAATTGATGCACATTCTCTAATTGAACTTTATGGATATGTTCCACTTTACTCAGTGCTGTAGTTAGATCTGAAATATTAATCGACATTGCTGCTCAAGCGCCTTATCTATTGACCATGTGACTGGGTTTTATAATTTTCGCTAAGGGTATCTCAAGCTAAGTGCCACAAACATGATTGAGATCAGGTGGAGCGTATTTATTGAGCATGAAAGGAAAGGCGAACAAAGGGAGAGTCTAACCTAGAGGCTATTTATTACCATTCTCATGAGATTGCATACACAATTCTTCTAACCATTTTCGATGGTAGTTTTTTAGGCTACTTTGGGAAAAGTATTTGGTCAGCCAAGTCATACCTCCTCGCTGCGTGCTTTCGGTAATAATGTTACAGCCAATGTTGGTTGGTTCAAGTACCCATGCATGATACATGTTTACATCGCCTTTCTTTCCTCTCCAAGCTAAGCGTTGATTCGGAACGTATTCAACGACAGTACAGTGAAAGTCAACGGTAGAGGTTTTCCAACGGAACATCGTATTTTTACATAAGGTATGGTCACCATTAAGTATTTGTACCATCGTTTTGGTATGTCGCCATGCTGGTGCTCGTACTAAATGTTGCCAAACCTTTTCTGGTGATTCAGGGATTTCTATCTGGTTACATACGTGCATATGAGAGTGCTTAGGGTGGTAATAGTCCGGCCAGATAATTTCCAATTTGCTCATCTAACGATACTGTGTTGTTTCATCCTTTTTAGCTTAGGTGAGTTCAGGGCGAAGTGCCGAAACACTTCGCCCTAAAGTGATTAAAAGTACAAACCAAGACCGATTAAGAAGCCATGCGAGGCGGTATCGTATTCAAAAGTTCCTTTGTTTACGTAATCAACCCAAGTGGATTTGTAAGCGAGGTTAACGTCTGACCAATCATTAATGTGGTAACGCAAACCAAATTGGGTCGCATAGGTAAAGTTGGTGTCTTTACCTAAACCGGCATCCAAGCTGGCATGAAAGCGCCAATCTTTGGTTAGGTCATTGATCCATCGAACACCCATTAGAAAATCAACCCAGTCTTCTTTGATGTTGAGTCTATCCACCAGAATACGATTATCGTTGCGGTAAACCTTGCCCTTGATGTCGTTATCCCACCAACGTAAGCCAAACATGTAATCGATCATGCCGAAGGAGTAGGTTTCACGCTGAAATGCTTTTGCTTCGAGAACGCCTTGGCGGATTTCCAAATCAGCACGATAACTGACATTTGGGAGAATACCTGACAGGTTATTTACGTCACCACTGAGGTCCATAAAACTGTAATCGATGTAGTAACCCCATTTGTTTTGATATACCCCTTCAAGTCTTGCCATAGCGCCAATATCGAGATGATCCATGATGAACTTTGGATCGACATCGAGACTGGAAGAGAAGTTACCCATGGTGGTATCACCATTGATATTTAAGGCGAGCATGTAGATCTCGACACTGTGTTGCCAGTTGCTTGGTGGGGATTGCGTATCTTCTGCTATTGCGTTTGGAGCCACTGCAAGCGAGGAAATAAGGGCGATAGAAGGGAAGGTCATCTTAGCCATATCAACGTCCGTGTTTGTAATCGTTATTAAATGAATTGCACAAAATTAGCGTAGAGCATGGATTGCAGTAATTCAAAATCTCAGGTTTATGGATAACTTTCTTTTCAATTCAGCGTGATACCGATTCTCTATGATCGAGCTGAGATCTTTTTTGTAAATAACTCTAGACCGACCGGTTTGTATTGTGTATTCTTTAACCATCGAAGAGCGTGGTAACGCGTTCAACATTCAACGTCGATGGAATGACATTTGACGGAGAATCCCAGATGAAAATCGAAAACGTACTGCTATCCGGTTTGTGTATTTTGGCGCCTTTATTGATGTTTGCTTAAAGACACACAGGCTTCATCAAGCCTCTTTCAAAAATGCATTAATTATGCAACTTGTTTAATTTGTTAATTTAACTACGCTGTATGTGAAACAGCGAATCAGGAGACGTCATGAAAATTCAAAGTATTTTTCTTCTCTTAGCTGCGGCAGGTCTTACCCCAATTGCACTTTCTTATGGTTTTTCACCGGTTGACTCGCTCTCATTTTTATTTGGGATTGATGCATCCTCGGTGAATGTTAGCCACATTTTCCGAGCGGTCATGGGATTGTATTTAGCGCTCGCTATGTTTTGGGTAATGGGGGCGATGAGCACCAAATATCGTCTACCTGCACTGTATAGCTTGGTCATTTTTATGTGGGGCTTAGCGATGGGAAGGCTCTTGAGTTTGCTAGTAGACGGAATGCCGCATTGGTTGTTAGTCGTGTATCTATTTTTGGAGTTCGGCTTTGGCTTGGTGGGGCTGAAGATGATCAGAAAAGAAGAGCAAACAGCATAAGGAAAATCTATGAAAGGGATACTTCGTCGTATAGCGCTAGGGTTGGCTTCATTGATGTCCTTCGCTGCAACTGCAGCGCAGGACCAACCCAATATCTTCGTGATATTTACTGATGATATTGGTGTCTCTAACGTCAGCGCTTATCACCGTGGGTTGATGAGTAGCCAGACGCCAAACATCGATAGCATTGCTGAAAAAGGCATGTTACTTACCGATTATTACGCCCAGCCATCTTGTACTGCTGGGCGTTCTGCTTTTCTAACTGGGCAATTACCAGTAAGAACAGGCATGCACACAGTCGGGCTACCTGGTGGTCCTGTTGGGCTTAACCAAAATACTCCAACTCTCCCTGAGTTACTTAAAGAGCTTGGCTACGTTACGGGGCAGTTTGGAAAAAACCATTTAGGTGACCGCGATGAGTTTCTTCCAACCATGCACGGCTTTGACGAGTATTGGGGTTGGCTTTACCACCTAAACGCAATGGAATACACAGAAGATCCTGATTGGCCGAAGGATGAAGCTTTCCAAAAGTTTGCGCCACGTAATGTCATTCATGCGAAAGCCGATGGAAAAGGTGGCCAGTCGATTAAAGATGATGGCGCTCTCACCATTGAGCGAATGCGTACTCTTGATGATGAGGTCAACAAGCATGCGATCGATTTTATTGAACGTGCGGTGAAGGCTGAAAAACCTTTCTTTACTTGGTACTGCCCATCAAGAGGTCATGTATGGACGCATCTCTCTCCGAAATATGAAGCGATGCTTGGCACTAACGGTTGGGGTTTGCAAGAGGTCGTAATGAAAGACCTCGATGACCACGTTGGAGAAATGCTTGCGAAGCTTGAAGAGCTCGGCGTTGCTGACAACACCATAGTGATCTTCACCGCCGATAATGGGCCTGAGATCATGACATGGCCAGACGGTGGTATGACGCCATTCCATGGTGAGAAAGGCACAACATGGGAGGGTGGGGTTAGAGCACCTTTCTTGATCAGTTGGCCTGAAAAAATCCCAGCAAATAAAGTCAGCAATGGTATGTTTGATGGGATGGATCTACTGCCTACCTTGGTCGAAGCAGCTGGTGGTCCTGCTGATTTAAAACAGCAAATGCTGAAAGGTTACAAAGGCCACAAAGCACACCTTGATGGCTACAACCAAATGGAAATGCTAACCAACAACGGCAAATCTAATCGCAATGAAATCTTTTACTATGAGCGCGATAAACTGCAAGCCGTTCGTGTGGGGGATTGGAAAGCGCATTTTGTGGTACAAAACCATGGTTGGAGTGGTCCGAAAGAAGAGTTGAATGCGCCACTGTTATTCAACCTACGCCAAGATCCTTATGAACGAGCGGAAGAAGAATCCGGTATGTACTTAAAATGGATGGGGCAGAAAATGTGGGCCTTTGGGCCTGCCCAAGCCGCTGTTCAGCAGCATTTGGAAACCTTCAAAAAGTGGCCTCCAGTGACGCCAGAAACACCTGCAGAAACCGTCGGTGGGGTCGGGAATTAGCATTACCCATTTAATAAACATAAAGCCAGCGAAATGCTGGCTTTGTTGTCTTTATCTTGATGATTTCTACTGACGTGCTGCGCTGTGTTTTGCCGAGTATGTGAGAGGTTCTGCTTACTCGTTTAGAAGCTTGACGGTGGTTTGCATTGCATCATCTAAAATTGCGCGATCCTTTTGCATTGCCGCAAGCAAGGTATAACCCAACCACAAGCTAAACAGTGTTTTTGCTGTTTGTTCCGGAACAGACAAACAAAGCGTGCCTTCTTGATTGCTGCGCTCAAAGAAAGTCGTCATTTTCTCAATCATTTTCTTAGTGCCGGCAGCCATTTCACTTTGCATTTCAGTGTCGTGACCAGAGACTTCACCAGCGAGTTTGACGACCAAGCATTGAATACGAAAATCGTCGGTCAACTTAACGACGCACCAATCATCAAAGTAGGCTTGTACGCGTTCGCTTGGCGCTTTGGATTCGTCACTCAAAAAACGTTCGAGACGCTCAAGGTGCGTTTCAAAGTAGTCGTGAAGCAAAATCGCACCGAAGTGTTCTTTTGATTTGAAGTAGTGATAAAACGACCCTTTAGTACCTTCTGCTTCGTTAATGATCTTCATTAAACCCACACCAGCAAAGCCGTGTTCATTGATCAAATGCAATCCGGCATCGAGCAACGCTTGTCGCATGTCTTTCATTCTTTATCACTCACTAAAAGGGCAGGGTTACAGTGTATCGGGAAAACAAGGGGAGAAACAGTCGCCCACTCAGAGAACTGAATGGGCGAGGAGCGTTATAGCTGAGCGGCGATTTGATCTGTCAGATTGTTCAAACCCACCGATAGTGCATCGACAAGCGCATCGTAGCCTTCATCTTGTAAAGGCATGCTGATTTTGACCGGTGCGCTAGTCTTCACTTTGCCGTTAGCATCAACAATGAGCCATTCACCTTCGATTTCAGCGTTGCCTTCATAGCTGCCATTGAACTTACTTAGTGACAATTGAAGCTTGCTCTCGTCACTCTGGTCGAGCAGGTTATTCACTTCTACCGGCCAGTATTGGCTTTGCTTGCTACGTAGTTCGTCGATTACACGCGTCGTGATTTGCTCAGAGATGCTGTGCGCCCACTGATTGTGTTTCGCTTGGATGATCTGAGTCTCTGAAGCGCGATACACAATGCCACTGTCGGCAAGATAGCTTGCCAATTCAACTGGGCGAACCACAAGTTGTGGGCGCTGTGCAATCATGGTATCGCTTACCTTTGCTGAGCTTGCTTCCGGTAAGACATACAAAGCGCCTGTGTCTTCAGGAGCACTACTACAGCCTGCCAATAGGGCAGAAATCAATAACAGTCCGCGTTTCATTATTTTTGCCCTCTCGCTGGAATTGGATCGCTCACTTCATCTTCACCAAACACCAATGAGTTTGGTTTTTCATTCAATTGTTTTAGAACTGGTTTGAACTCAGTCATTACTTTTTCAAGCTCTTTCAGTGTTGATTCCATTTCACTGTACATGGTGGAGTTCGGACCGTAGCCATCTAATGTTCTTTGCAGCTGTTCTAGGCTCTTACGAATGTCGGCTGGAATCGCTTTGGTGTCTTCTTGGTTGAGAAGACGATCCACACTGCTCGCAACACGCTCTGCTGAAGCAAGCGTTTTTTCCGAGTTCTTCAATGTCTTGTTCAGTGAGTTCAATGTGTCTTCCATTGGTAAGCTGTTTAGCTTGGTTAGGAAGTCATTCACTTGGCGTTGAACCTGAGCAAAGCCACCTTGTTTGGTTGGGAAGACATCTAAATCTTCAAATTGGCTCGGCACGTAAGGTTCATCATCAGGATAGAAATCCGCATCGATGTACAGCGCACCCGTTAACAAGTTACCCGTTTTCAGCGTACCGCGAAGACCTTTGGCAAACTCTTCTTTTAGTTTCTCTTTGAACCTCGGAAGTTGGCTTGATGGTAAATTTTCATAAACTCGGCCAAGCTCAATACGTACAAGCACTGGGATTTTCTTCGCGGAGAAGTCTTCTTCTGGCGTTGGCATTCGCATAGGCACTTTGATAACGGTACCAATGCGTAAACCACGGTATTCAACGGGTGCTTTAGCTTTCAGACCACGAACAGACTCTTCAAACATCATCACAAACTGAATGTATTCATCGTACATGCCTTCGCGCACTTGTTTGACATCATCGAACAAGCGGAAGTGTGTCATGTCTTCTTTAAGCTCATTTCCTGCGCCCATTCCTGGCAGGGTATCGAAGGTTACGCCGCCCGTAATCATGCTTTCTAGTGAACCGAACTTCACCTCAAATCCTTCCGCATTAAGCTGTAAATCGACACCTGAGCTCAACCAAAAATGAGTTTTGGTACGCACAAGACTGTCATATGGCTTGAAGATAAACAGTTGGTACAAAGCGCGGCGAGTGTCGACATCGAAACTAGTGGTTTCAACTCGACCAACGGTAAAGCCTTTGTAGATCACTGGGTCACCAACGCCAAGTTTTCCAGCTTCGCGGTGCGTCAAAACAATGCGTAGACCTTCTGCGTCAGGGGAAGCGACAGGTGGCACATCGAGAACATCAAAATGCTCTTTTTCGACCTGAGAATTGCCTGGTTGAAGTTGAATGTAGGCACCAGATAACAGGGTTTCTAAACCTGACACGCCCTCACGACCAATACGAGGCTTAACGACCCAGAACATGGAGTCTTCACGCAGCATGCGTTTCGCGTCTTTGTTCATTTGTGCTGTAGCGATGATGTGGTCATAGTCTTCGCTGAGTTTAACGTCAGTAACCACGCCCACTTTTACGTTCAGTGCTTTGATCTCCGTTTTACCGACTTCAATACCTTCTGCCGTTGGTAATTTCAGTGTGATCTCTGGCCCTGTGCTGTTGATGTATTGGAACAGCATCCACGCTCCCATCGCTAACGCAAGGATCGGAATGATCCAAATCGCAGAGACCTGCTTTTGCGGTTTTATTTGAGCGGTTGCCTTGTTCTCATCACTCATATTTGGCTTTCTCATTTAAGTTATTAGTCATTGGCTCCTGCGCTTCGTTTTGTGGTAATTGCCACAACAAACGCGAGTCAAAAATCATTGCAGAGAGCATGGTGAGTATGACCACAGCAGCAAATGAAAGCGCTGCTGGACCAGGGTAAATCGCCATTAGGTTTTGCAACTGAACGAGCGCAACCAGAATAGCGACAACAAAAATATCAATCATCGACCAACGACCGATAAATTCTGTAATTCGGTAGATTTTCAAGCGTGAAATACTTTCTTCAGGAGGCAAGTATTGTGCTTTTTGAGCGTTGAAATACAGCCAAGCGAGTGCCAGCATTTTTGCCATTGGGATAAACACACTGGCGAAGAAGATAACCGCTGCAATAGGGTAGGAGCCCAGTTGCCACAGAAGAACCACACCTTCCATGATGGTCGAGCCTTCAGAATGACCGAGGCTGACGGTATACATCATCGGATAAAGGTTCGCTGGAACGTAGAAAATGATTGCCGCAAATAGTAAAGCCCATGCTTTCTGCATGCTGTCTGTAGGGTTGTATTTGTGTATTGGGCTATCACAACGAAGACACTTTTGATGTTTTTTATCTTCAATAGGGTTGAGTTGATGACAGGTGTGACAACCAATGTGGTTTTCATTGTGGTGCGTATCACCTTCTTTCACATTTGGCAGCTCAATCGCAGGAATGAAGTGTCCCCACAGCCAGCTCTTATCGACCATTGAAATACATTTCACGACCAGTACGGTGTAGACACAGAATGCCCAAAACGAACTACCCATCCCAATTTCTGCTAGAGAGGCGATTTTAATTAAGCTCACTAAGACACCGATCAGGAACACATCGACCATCAACCATGGTTCAACACGGAATAAGATCCGGCACAGGGTTTTCGCCATGTGAATCTGCTTCTTACCCAATGGGTGCTTGAGTGACTTCAAGGCTTCAAGGTGTAAGAACAGAATTAACCCGACGTAGATTGCGGGCAGCACCACGACGGTCGCCAGAAGCAAAGCCCCGAGTAATGCGTTATGAAACTCGGCTAACATCTTAGCTGCATGCATCAAGGTAATCTCTTGAGATAATCCTTGAACACTGAATGACATAAACGGGAAGGAGATACTTAAAACTAAGGTGATCAAGCAAGCCACCGATACAGCAATGACGCTTTGATACGGTTTCGCGTTCACTTTGGTAAGCGAATGTTCGCAACGAGGGCACTGCGCTTTTTGACCTTGCTCGATATCTGGGATACGAACGACCAAGCCGCACTCCTCACAGGAGACTAATTGGCGTGAATTGGGTTGAATGCTCATTCAGTTATTAT
Organism: Vibrio hyugaensis; assembly: GCF_002906655.1. Lineage (NCBI taxonomy): Bacteria > Pseudomonadati > Pseudomonadota > Gammaproteobacteria > Vibrionales > Vibrionaceae > Vibrio > Vibrio hyugaensis. The sequence goes on from NZ_CP025794.1 coordinate 3,372,325, forward strand.
TTCGTACTTTTAATCACTAAGAATAACCCTTTTTCAAGATATGCGCTTGTTTTTGCGGGGATGTTTTACAAGCTTCTTACCTGTTTAATAGAAAAAACCAGCCGGTGAGGCTGGTTTGAGGTTATTTGATATTGCCAACAGAAGCACGTCTGACCAGAATTGGCATGAACAATTTGTGTTCTGTGCGTTCGGCTTCTTCGTTATTGACTAACTGAAGTGAGAGTTTGACCGCTTCATTTGCCATGACTTGAATTGGGTAACGAATGGTCGTCAAGCGAGGGTAAATATAGCGCGCGATATGGCCATCATCGAATCCAATCACTGACATGTCTTCAGGAATACGGATGCCGTTTTCTTGCAGTAACGTCATGCAACCTGCGGCCATGTAGTCATTGTAGGTAGCAACAGCAGTGATTGGTGTGTTCTTCGCCATCAGGTTTACCATGCCTTGTTCACCGCCGGTTTCGTCTGGCTCGCCGTATTCGATGTATTCTTCACGAATCTCAATGCCGTTATCTCGCAGAGCATCAAGATAACCCTCGCGGCGATCGCGTGCATCTTCGATATCGTGCCCTGAACAGATATAGCCAATGTGTTTGTGTCCATTGCGAATCAAATGCTCAGTGGCAATGTAAGAGCCTTTGCGGTTATCCAAAGCAATACAGCGCGAAGCGATGTCTGGCACGATACGGTTGATCAACACCATGCCCGGAATTTCATTGGCAAGCGTGGTTAACTCGGCATCCGTCATGCCTTTGCTGTGCACGACTAAAGATTCACAGCGGCTGTTGATCAACAAGTTGATCGCGTTGCGCTCTTTCACGGCATCATGATAGCCGCTGCCAATCAGAAGCTGTTTCTCTTGCTCACTGGCAATGGTGTCGATGGCTTTAACCATGGTGCCAAAAAAGGGCGCAGAAACGTCGTTGACCAATACCCCGATCGCATTGGACGATTTACTGACCAGTGCGCGCGCATTGGCATTCGGACGGTAGCCTAGTTTCTTCATCGCTTCTTTGACGGCGACAATCGCGGAGTCACTGGTGTGAGGTGCGTTATTGATGACGCGAGACGCGGTTGCAATGGATACGCCAGCTTCTTTTGCGACGTCTTTGATGGTAGCCATAGGGAACTCAGGATCTGAAATTTGCTTCATTTAACAATGCGTGGCGGATGAACTCAAACACCCAATTGAGAATAGCGGCGGTGTATCAAGGTTTTAAAACAAAAAAGCGTGCTCAGGTGAACACGCTTTTAGTCGAATTGAAGCTCTTGCTTAATCTACCGTAGTTGGCGGGAAGGCCTTGCTGCCTAAAACATGACCATTCACTTTTTTGCCGTAGTACCCTTGGTGGTTGTGGTACTTCGCTGCGTTTGCTTGTAAATCACCTTTGTAGCGAGGGTCTTGTGGTCGTTCGTGGCTGTTGATATAAGCCGCGACATCCCATGCATCTTGTTTACTCAATTGAACGCTTTTGCCCAAAGGCATGTTCTCGTAGATGAAGTAAGCCGCAGTGTTGATGCGGTGCATGCCTGCGCCCCAGTTGTAAGCGTATTCACCCCATAAAGGTGGAATGTAAGAGCGGCCGTTTTCATCGTGAATACCTTGTCCGCTCTCTCCATGACATGCCGCGCAGTTGTCGACGTAAACTTGCGCGCCACGCTTTGGAGAAGGATCTAAGTCTGGATTCTCAATTTTTGGATAACCTCGGCCCGCTAGGGTGCCACGTTTATCTGTTGGTAACGCGTTGGCGATTTTCTCTGGCAAAGGGAAGTTTTCTGTTTTACCACCCGTCAGTAATTGCTTGGTGCTAATGGCAGGTACAGGTGTCTCCTGCATACCATATTGATCCAGTAACCCTCCCATGGCTAACCAATATGCGTAAGCGCTAAGTGCTTCGAGTTCTTTTGAATCTTTTGTTGGTGGTTTGCCGTTCATTGAGTAAGTAAAGCAACCTTGAATACGATCGGCGTAACTGTTCACTTTATCGTTCTTTTTTCGATAAGCAGGGTAAGCCATGTACGCAGCCCAGAGTGGTGCGGCATTGGCTTTTCGTCCGGCTTCCATGTGGCAGTTTACACAGTTTTGCTCGTTACCCACATAACGCCCACGCATTTGCTGGGAGTTTACAAACAATGAATAGCCATACTTCACTTTTTGACCGAATTCATCATTAGTAATCGTGCTGAGATCGCGCGGTTTTAGATATTTGGTATCCGCGTGTTTTTCTGTTGCTGGCAATTCTGTTTGGCGGTCTGGGAGCTCATTGTTTTTTGTACTTGCTGCGCTTACAGCAGTCGACATGCCAGCAAGAAGTAGGGAATAAATCAGTTTCATTTCGACTCCTCATAACGCAAAGAAGCGAAGTAGTAAGACAGGTTTTCGATTTCTTTATCGGTGAGCTTTTTCGCGATGCTGCCCATCATATTGAGTGGGTCACCGCTTCGTGTGCCGTTCTTCCAAGCATGAAGTTGGTTTTGCAGGTAATCGGCTTGTTGGCTAGCAAGACGTGGGAACTTATCTACACCTATGCCACTTGCGCCATGGCAAGTTGAACAGGCGGGAATATTTCGATCCCAATCGCCTTGATAGACTAATTTTCGGTAAGGGTTCGCGATATCGGCTTGATCGCCACGCTGTTCAAGGTCAGTAAATTCCCATGTTGGCAATTGAGCAAAGTATTTCAGTACCTCTGCTCGAAGCTTGGGAGCAGCAAGTTCATCTGCCATGCCTTTCATGATGATATTGTGGCGTCTATCGCTAGAGAAAAGTTCCAGTTGGTTTTCCATGTAATCGGGTTGAAGTCCGGCAAGCATAGGCGCAATACCAGCTTGGCCTTTACCATCAACACCATGACATCCGGTGCAAATCTCACCGTGTTCTGGAACAGGGGCAGAATAGGCTGCAAAACTGGCGGTACTCCAGAAAAGTACAACCAAAGAAATGCTACGAAACATGCTGACTCACTTTTGATTATTATTTGAGCGCAGTATTGTGAGTATTGTTATTAGTTGTGGCTATTGTGGAAATCCACATAAATTATGTGAAGAGCAATTTTGAGAATGGGCATTCAGTACAAAACAGGCTTCTTCCCTGTAACAGAAAGAAGCCTGATGATTGTGTTTCGTTTTGAGTGGATTATACTTTGCGAATTTTCGCAGGTAGAGATTGACGTGCCGCCGCGCCGACAACCCAATCCAGCATTACGCCTTTGCCTTCACGTGTTGGGTCAATCAAACCAATGTCGTTGATGTTGACGCCATCATGACCGCTGGTTTTCACTGGTTGCTGTTTATCACCAATCCAGTGCGCGCGCTGACCAAGCTCTGTATGACCAAAGCCATGTTCAAAACCTAGGGTACCTTGGCGAATACCAGACACCACCATCGCAAGCGCTTTGGTGCTGGCTCCTGGTGTTTCAATCACGAAATGATCACCGGTTTGAATGCCAGCCACTGCTGCATCCGCTGGATGGATGTAGACCGGGTTAACGCCTTTAATCGAACTTAAACGAGGGGATAGGTTGGAGACCGCGCTGTGAATGTTCGATTTAAAATTGGTCAAACTGAACGGCCACTCGGTTTTCGGGTATTGAGTCTCAAGTGGCGTGCCATCTGCGAGCTTTTGTGGATGCCAAGTCGGACAGCCGCTGTAGAACTCTCCCGTCATGGTGTTTCTTGCGCTGCCAACACGCTCGTTCCAAATCGCGACAGGACGTGTCCACTTGTACTTCATTTGCTCGCCTTTATAGGCTTCTGTGGCGTTTTCAAAACGACCACCACGAGCAAAAATGTACGCCACGCGCTTCATCTCATCTGGTGTTAGTGCTTTTTGCATACTCGGCAATAGGCGTTCAAGGCCAGACCAAGCGATGTCTTCTGCGCTCACTTCTGGTACACCGCCTTTAACGTAGGCAAGGTTGGCTGCTGAGCGAAGATAGAAGTCTTCAGCAGAGTGAATACCGTGTAAACGACCTTCCGTGTCTTTGATGGCGTTGTCACCAAAGCCGCCCAGTTGCATCTTTTTGGCGATATCAATCAGGAAGTTCTCCAGACAAATACTGCGACCATCGGCGGTTTTTTCTGTGCGAGCTTCCACGATTGGCCAGCGAGCCGTCACTGCTTTTACTGGAACATCATGCCAAGGCGATGCCATGCCCCAGCTTTCGTAAGTGACGGTATCTGGCACGATGTAGTCCGATAGTGCCGTTGTCTCGTTGATGAAGGCATCGACAGAAACAATCAAACCAAGCTGCTTTGGATCTTTTAGCTTGTCTTCAAGCAGCGTTTTTAAACCCGGTACGCCATAGATTGGGTTCGCCATATGGTTGATCCACGCTTTCACTCGGTATGGATAACCATCGATCGCCGCCGATAGATGCTCGGTAAGCAAAGGTGCTGCAAACGGATACCAAGGTGCACGAGTAGGGTAAGGGGATTCTCCCGCCTCCACGCGACGTTTGTATTCGCTAGTTTTCTGGTAAGGGAATTTACTGCGTGAAAGGAACACGCCTTTTGGTCCCACTTTGCCTTCAAACTTAGTGAAGTCGTAGCGAGGGCCTGCCGCAGATGTTGGATAACCACCTGCTTTTGCCATCGCGCCGCCTTTCATGTTGATGTTACCAATCAAGGCATTAAGCATCATGATGGTGAAGGCGTTGTAGAAACCATTGGTGTGCATGTTGCCGCCGTGGGTATCAACAACCGCTTTAGTGCCATGACTGGTAAAGCGTTTTGCTAGCGCGATGATTTGGTCCACAGGGATCTCACATTGCTCGCTGTAGAAGTCCAGATCGTATTTAAACGCTTCTTCTTTCAAACGTTGCAATGATGATTTGACACGAACGACACCAGAAGCCAATTCAACATCTTGGTCGACAAATAATGCCGCTTCTCCAGCTTGTTTGTGCATGCTCAAATCGCCGCTTTGCGCATCGACAATCACGTATGGATCTGTCTCTGACAGTGCTTCCCCTTCAAATGGCATGCCCATTTCAGATGCACGCAAGAAATGCCCGTGACGTGGGTGAGATTCATCGCTGATCACAAGGTGAGTGGCATTACACCAATGTGCCGTGCCCACTCTTTGTATCGCCGTTGCTCCTGGCTGAGCAAGGAAGGTTTTGTTGTAGCGTTCGTTGGCGATGATCCACTGAATCATGCCAAGAACCAAGGCAGAGTCGGTGCCCGGTTTGATTGGCATCCAATGGTTGTTGTCGCCTGCGGCAAGGCTTGATGAACCTGCTGGCAAGCTCGGCGTGATGATGGTGTATTCCAGTTTACCTTCGGTGCGCGCTTTGGCTAGCTGACGAGCCTGACGTTTGAACGGGTTACCCGCCTGTGCTGGCGACATGCCAATAAAAATAACGTATTCGGCATTATCGAAGTCCGGCTTTAAGTGAGCGTTCTTATCCAAATCATTCATGAAAGCACCGCTGCCTGCACGGAATGCGTAGCCACAATAAGATCCGTGGTGACCGAAGTTACGCGTACCAAAGCTGTTAAAAGCAAAGCGCTTGAAGATATCATCACGACCTTCGTTACCTGCGTTGGTCACCAGAAGTTGGTTAGCTTTCGGGCCGTATTCTGGGTTTTGCGGATCAACAGGGGTAGTGAGGTCGCGAATGTCTTTCAAACCTTCAACATGACCTTCGCCAAACAGATCGCCGCCGTTGACCACTTCATCCACCAATTGCTCGTAGCTGATTGGTTCCCATTTGCCTTCACCACGTTTACCCACACGTTTCAGTGGTTGGGTAATACGGTAAGGGCTATTACGAATTTCCATCATGCCGTTACCACGAGCACACGCTGTGGAACGGCCTTCTAAACCGTTTTCACCCGCCATGCTCAAGTAAGCGTCTTTTACTGGCGTCTCAAATGGAATGTGCTGTTGATGTGATAGCGGGTGGTATGGGTTACCCGAAATGCGCAGGATCTCGTCGTTACGATTGTCGATACGAACGCGCAAGCCACATAAGCTCCAACAACCAAAACACATTGATGGGGCAACACGCTGATTTGGGTTTGGAATTAAGTTGCCCTTGTCGTTCACCTTGTATTCGGGCTCAAGTGAGTTGCCGTGGTGAATATCACGGGTTTTCTCACCCGCAGTGCCGTGAATAGCTCCTTCTACCATGTGTTTTGTGGTAGTTGCATAACCAGCAGCAAAGGCACCAAGCCCGCCCACTGCAATGCCAGATTTCAAAAACTGACGGCGTTTGTTATCCATAATGAAATCCTCTTATATCAGTGTTGAGTTAGGGTTGAAGGTGCCGATTCACGCTTTGGTTGAATCAGTTCCGAGCCAAGCAATGCAAGCGCAATCCATAGGCCAAACATGCCGATGATGCCAAGCAAACCGTTACTGCCCATAGGCAAATCGTATGGGTAAGGGCCGACGTCGAACTTGGCGATGGTTTGTACTTCCATCATGGTGATCCAACGAACAGTCCACGCTGTGGTCAGTGCCATCCCAGACATGAATAACACTCGAATGAAGTGACGATTGGTATCGCGCAGTGTAAACAGTGCAAGCAGCACACTACCCAACAGCAAAGACGTTAGCAATGCGATGTGCTGTACCCATAATGGAGAAGCGTAAAGGGATGAGCTGGCATTGTTAGATGCCCAGATAGGAATCAACAACAGCGATAATGCACCACTAATTGCGGTAGTTTGGCGCAGCAAGCGAGTATCACCAAAGGTAAAGCGTTCAGATTTTAAAGGGATCAGAAGCCAAAGGAGCAATGTAAAACCAACCGCACCAATAAACGCGGTAACGAACCAAAGCACAGGTGATGCGGGTTGATGCCAAAGTGAACGTGATTCCACCACAGCAATCTCTGCACCTGTGTAAAGTGCGATAGTTAGGCCAGACAACACAGTGACTATCGCTGTGGTAATCATCAGTTTACGGCTAGTTTTCCAACGGCCCAATGACAACTTAGCAAGTAGCGGAAATACTTTGCCCGGATGGTTTTCTAGGTTTATCAGATCATTACGCAGATACAACCATGCCGTTGCCACAGCCAAGCCAGAGAACAGTGGTAAGAACAACGAACCTAATGACATCCAAGACCATGGGGTTAAATGTGCGTAGAAATGCCACGCGCGCCCCGGCTGGTGGAGGTCGCCTGTTAACGCGAGAGGGCCAACGATCGCGCCAATCGCAAGAGTAAGCACCAAGGCAGCACGCAGACGATGGCTAGTGTGAGATTCAAACAACAGCGCGATTAAGAACAAAATAGCTGCCGCATAAGCCGACCCGATGTAGAAGAAATATTGCACCGCCCACGGAAGCCAAGCGATGGCCTGAGGCTGTACGAGCACTTCGGTTATGTTCATGCTTTTTCTCCTTGTGGATCGTAAATCGCAGGCTGACCTTCAATGTGTTGAGTGAAGCGTTCATTCATGCCGATGTAGAACACGTGGGGTTTGGTGCCTTCGTTTGGCTTAAGCACCTTGATGTCGTCTTGGTGCTCAGTCACCAAGCGGCGAACTTCGCTGTTCGGATCGTTGATATCACCAATTACACGGGCACCACCGACGCACGTTTCCACGCAAGCAGGCAGCAAACCTTCTTCGAGGCGATGTGCGCAGAAAGTACATTTGTCCGCAGTTAGGGTCTCTTCGTTGATGAAGCGCGCATCGTAAGGACAAGCCTGAACGCAGTATGCACACGCCACGCAGCGACTGTTATCGACCATCACGATGCCGTCTTCTCGTTGGAAGGTGGCTTGCACCGGACAAACGGCCACACACGGCGGGTTATCACAGTGGTTACACAAGCGCGGCAGCATGAAAGATTTCACTTCTTCTGTTGCGGTTGAGCCATCATCGAGGGTGACTTCATACTGCTTTACTGTGGTTCGGAACTGGCCAATAGGGGCTTGGTTCTCGATGCTGCAACCGACGGTACAAGCCTGACAGCCAACGCATTTACGCAAGTCGACAACCATGGCGTAGCGTTTACCGACTTGGCCTTTTCGGTCGGGTTCATTGTTGTTTCTGATCACAGTGCCTGCTGTGGCTGTGCCAATTCCGGCGATCGGAATCAGCGCAGCGCCTGCGGTAACGGCACTGAGAAAACGGCGTTTGGTGGAATCCATAACTCACCTGCTAAGATTGATTAGAGCTTGTTTTCATTGTCAGAATTGCAGCCCTTTGCCGATATAGTGGATTTCCACATACCGAGAGCAAAGTTGATCTAAAACAAATGTGGATTCCGCTATGTTGCTGTTATTCTGATGCTCCCAATACCGAGGATTAAGAAACAATTCATGCTGAACAAATCGCTAAACTTCATTCGCTTATGGATTGTTTTTATCAGTCTTATGCTCGGCTGCTTCACGGTTTCTTTTGCACATGCAGCACCAACGCAGACATTAGATTCCAGCGCTTTCTCTAAACCGCAAGTCGATGTGGGTGTGCTAGCCATACGCGGCCATTTATATGCGGAGCAGCGTTGGCAACCGACGATTTACTGGCTCAATCAACAGATCCCTGAAGTGCGGTTTGTTCTCCATCCGTTAGATCTCGATGGCATGACCAAAGCAGTCGAAAACCAAAGCATGGACTTCATTCTCACCAACCCAGGACAAGCAGTGCGCTTGGGGCGTCAGTACGCGCTGTCTTGGATAGCGACGTTGACCAGCCAAGCGCCAGAGAACTCCAATTACGGCATCGGTTCTGCGCTGGTGGTGCGTTCTGATTCGCCTTATTCCACACTCAATGATGTTTCCGGTTTGCCGATTGCAGCGGTGTCAGAGAAAGCGTTTGGTGGCTACCTCACATTGCGTTATCAAGTGATAGAGAAAGGGTTAGATCCGAACGATTTCTTCTCGGATGTGCGCTTTTTAGGCTTCCCAATTGATGCCAACTTGTACCAACTGCGTGACCACAATGTGGAGGCCGCTGTTGTTCCAGCTTGTTTGGTTGAGCAAATGGAAGGTGAAGGGCTATTGGAAGAGGGGCAACTGCGGGTTTTAAGTCCGCTTAAACTTCCTCAAACCGAGTGTGCAGTATCGACGCCCCTATATCCAAATTGGTCCTTTGCGAAAACGGAGCGTGGATCGTCTCAATTAGCCAAGAAGATCAGTCGAGCCTTACTTGCGATGCCTGCCGATAATCCCGCTGCGATTGCAGCCAAAGCATCCGGTTGGACATCACCAGTCAGTTTGTTGTCGATAGATAAACTCTACCAAGCGATGGACTTGCACCCACTGCAGCAACCTTGGTGGAAAGAGGCGTTACGCTGGCTACGTTTCCATCAAGAATGGGCGTGGGCGTTGTTTCTGTTTGTTATTGTGTTGAACATTTACCACTTCTGGCTGGAGTATCGTTTCAGCAAGAGTAAACAAGCGCTAGAGAAAACCTTACTGCGCTTAAAAGAGAAGAGCGAGATGCTAGAGCACTCACAACGAGTGGCTATTGTGGGCGAATTAGGCAGCAGTCTTGCGCACGAGATAAACCAACCTTTAGCGGCGATCCGAAACTACAGCGAAGGTGGCTTGTTACGATTAGCTAAGAAGCGTCCTCATGAAGATATCGTGCCGGTATTAGAAAAGATTCAGACGCAAGTAGAACGCGCCGACGCGATCGTTTGTCGCCTGCGAACCTTGATTAAAAAGCGCAGTGTCGACATGACGGCGTGCGATGTGGAGCAACTGATCTCTGATACGGTTGAGTTGCTGAATTTCCGCTTGCAGAAGCAAGGCATTGAAGTGGTTCGCAGCACCGAAGGACAACCCCAATGGGTCGAAGCTGATGCCGTCGGTTTACAGCAAGTGTTGGTGAACGTGATGAACAACTCGATAGATGCTTGTGTGATGTACGCAGAAAATCATCCTAACAATTACCAAGGCAAAATTGCGCTTCACACGGATTATCAAGCTGGAAGTATGTCGATTCGAGTGTTGGATAACGGTACGGGTTTGGAGCATGAGAACCCAACCGCCGCCTTTGTGAGTACAAAACAGGAAGGGCTAGGGCTGGGCTTGGCGATCTGTCGTGATGTGATGGAGATGCATGGTGGTGAATTCGTTATCCAATCTACTCAGCCACACGGTTGCTTGGTGGTATTAACCTTGCCGTATCAAACCATGAAAACAACCGATGCAAAACGCAACGACGAAGAACAAACAAAAAGAAACACAGGAGAAGTGAATGAGTGATAAGCAACTGCCCGTATTTGTGGTCGACGATGATGAGTCGGTGCGAGATTCGTTGGCGTTTATGCTCGAAGAACATGACTTCTCTGTGACGACGTTTGCCGATGGGCAGGCGTTTCTCGATGGCGTGGATATCCATCAAGCAGGCTGCGTGATTCTGGATAGCCGAATGCCGTATTTACGTGGCCAACAAGTGCATCAAATCCTCAATGAAGCCAAAAGTCCACTGGCGGTGATTTACTTAACCGGGCATGGCGATGTGCCAATGGCGGTGGATGCGCTGCAAGCTGGTGCGGTGAATTTCTTCCAAAAGCCCGTAAAAGGGGATGAGCTGGCACAAGCGATTTTGAAAGGCCAAGTTCAATCTGCGGCGAATCTGGATATCGCAGGTGCTAAAGCGGCGTATGAATCGCTGACGCCAAGAGAGAAAGACATTCTGCGTTTGATCATCGCGGGAAAGCGCAATATTCGCATTGCCGATGAGCTGTGTATTGCGATGCGAACGGTGGAAGTACATCGCGCAAGCCTGTTGAAAAAGTTCTCGGCAAAAACCGTGGCAGAGCTGGCTTACATCTACGGCAAACTGGCGCAATAAATCAGGCATAAAACTTATGCTCAAACAAAAAATCCCCAAGCCGAAACTTGGGGACTAAGCCACACTGACGTGTTTTATGTGCAGGTTATGAATCGATTACTGAGCTGGTTTAAACGTCACTTTGTAAGCGTATTGATTGTCCGTTAACTGGAATTCCTTGTGCACACTTGGACTCCAAGAGTCATCACCGCCAACGCCCATGTGTTTATGGTCTAGGCGCACGTAAATCTTCTCTTCTGCGACCAAATCGTTGGTGTGTTTCGCTGCTGCTAAGTGCTGCTGAGCGTATTGACTCACACTGAACTGGAAGTCACCCGAGATTTCTAATTCATTTACCTTCAACCATTGCGTACCGCAGCGCAGACCACTGTCGGTTGGGAAAATGTATGGCGTGTGCATTTGCTCAAGTGTTTGTGTGTGCTGGCCGAAGCGCGCTGCTGCCAAACGGTCAGGGTAGTTTTCAAATGGGCCTAAGCCTTGCCATGTTATCGGCGCGTTTTGCTCATTCAACGGCAGTTCGAATTCCAAACCGATGCGTGGCATTGGGGGTAAATCATCAGCCAGCTTCACGTCGACAGCCAATGCCATCTCACCGTTATTGCTTAGTGTGTGCGTCCAAGTCGTGATCACCTGAACTTCATCATTAAAGTGGTAAGCGAACGTCGAGGTCACTTTCACCGCATGTGCCAGAGTTTCACTGTGGCAAGCGACGCATTGGCGTTCCCACTGGCCGATACCCGCCATATCCCAACGACACATCCAAGCGTTTGGATCGACGTTGTCGATTTCGCTCACACCGATGTCGTTATCCAGTGGTGCACGGAAGAAGTTATCTTGTGGTGCCGCAAGCATTTGTGCTTCACCATCGATACGCCAATCGGTCATCAAGCCAGTTTGACTATCCCAACGCCATTGATGTTTTTCATCCAAACTAGACACCAAAATGCTGTTGTCTTGCTGCGTTAGCATTGGCGCTGGTTGCGTTTCTAATGTTGGCAGAGCAAGGCCAGCTGTATTGCGTAGTGACATTTGCTCAGAAGCGACTAGGTACTCTGCGTCTGCCCAAGGCGTTGCAGCAATCAGAGTAATGTCGGTATTTAAGTGATATTGCGCTTCCGCTTTTGGCGTGAAATTAAGGGCAATCTCAATACTTGCTTGGCTGTCCGCTTCTACCTTAAGCGCCAATGAACCGGTTTGAATCACTTTGCCATTTTCCAACAGAGACCAGTTCAATTGCTCGTTATCGGTCGCGCGGAACAAGTTCTCGTTAGTAACCAACAGTGTGCAAGCTTCTTTGGTTTGTTCTTGCAGTGATACGGTGATCATGCGTTGGCAGTATTTTGCTTCTTCCAACGTTGGATGAACCGTGCGATCTGGGAAGATCAAACCATTGATGCAGAACTGACGGTCATTGATTTCATCACCAAAGTCGCCGCCGTAAGCCCAGAAGTGTTGACCGTTTTCATCCCATTGGCTCAAGCCTTGATCCACCCAATCCCAAATAAAGCCGCCTTGTAGGCGAGGGTAATCGCGGAACGCATCCCAGTAGTCATTAAAGCTACCCAGACTGTTGCCCATCGCGTGTGCGTATTCACACAAAATCAGAGGACGAGTTTCGTTTGGTAGTGATACCCATTTCTTGATTGCCCATTTAGGCACGGCTTCGTCTTCGATGACCGTATTAACACGCGCGTACATTGGCGCAATGATGTCGGTTGCCGTGGTGTTTGAACCGCCGCCTTCGTATTGTACTGGGCGAGACGGGTCGTAGTTTTTAGACCAAGCGTACATCGCATTGTGGTTGCTGCCGTGACCGGATTCGTTACCTAAAGACCAGATGATGATCGAAGGGTGGTTCTTATCGCGCATCACCATTTGGGTGTAGCGGCTCATGTAAGCGTGCGCCCATTGTGGATCGCTCGATAGGCGGTTCATTGGCTGCATGCCATGCGTTTCGATGTTCGCTTCATCGCACACGTACAAGCCGTATTGGTCACAAAGTTCGTACCAACGAGGGTGGTTCGGGTAGTGCGCCGTACGTACCGCGTTGAAGTTGTATTGCTTCATCAAACAGATGTCACGGATCATGTCTTCTTCCGTCATCACATGACCAAGCTCTGGGTGATGTTCGTGACGGTTCACGCCGCGGATCAACAAAGGCTTACCGTTTAGCTTCAATTGGCCATCGGTGATTTCGACTTTACGGAAGCCCACAGGGTACGCTTCGCTTTCTAAGTGCGTGCCATTTTCATCCAACAGTGAAACAACTAAGCGGTAAAGGTTCGGTGTTTCCGCTGTCCATTTCTTTGGCTCGCGTACGTGCAATGTTTGAAATACCACGTCATCCCACGTACCACGTTCGTCAATGCGACGGTTGTGCGGACGGTCGATGCGAGGCTCTGTCACGGCTTGCTCGCCATCAAACAGCTGCACTTGAACTTGGTAGGTGTCCGGCGCAGAAATCGAAGTCACAACCGACAGTGAACCATCGCGGTAACATGCGTCTAAATCTGGCGTGATGAACACATCTTCAATACAGTGTTGTGGTTTAGATAGCAGAGTCACGTCGCGGAAGATGCCACTTAGCCACCACATATCTTGGTCTTCTAGGTAGCTGCCATCACTCCAACGAATCACCATGACGGCTAGGCTGTTGTCACCCGCAACAAGGTAAGGCGTTAGGTCGAATTCAGAAGGCAGGCGGCTATCTTGGCTGTAGCCAACCCAAGTGCCGTTACACCAAAGGTGGAAAGCCGAGTTCACGCCATCAAAGATAATGCGCTGCGTATTGGCTAAATCTTCTGCTGAAAGTGACACGGTAGTGCGGTAGCAACCCGTTGGGTTATCACTTGGTACAAACGGCGGGTTTACTTCGAATGGGTATTTCACGTTGGCGTAGATAGGCTTGTCGTAACCTTGCATTTGCCAGTTTGAAGGGACAGTAATCTCATCCCAGTCTTTGTCATTGAATTGTGACTCGATGAACTCGCCGTCAACTTGCTCTGGCGTATCAAACAGTTTGAATTTCCATTGTCCGTTCAGCGATTGACGCTGGGCTTGAATACCGTCGCGGGCATGGTCAATATCGCGGAAACTGGAAAGAGGGCTGTGAGCCTTAAGACAGTGAATGTTCACTGATTGCGGGTTTTCCCAGTCGCGTCTTTGGAGAATTTCTGAAAATGCCTTCATGGTTTTCCTACTTAACTTTTTGTTTCTAATCTTGTTTCGCTACGGAGTTTGAGCCCGTAGCGAGAGTGTCTTTGTTCTTGTTGTGAAGCGTTATTTCGCTAATTGCTTCACGAGATAATCTTTTGCTTGGGTAAAGCCTTGCTCAGCTGCTTGGTTGGCAATCGCCGCAGCTTGTTTTACGTCGTTGTCTTTGAGCGCTGCATCGATTTGAGATTGGTACAACGTCCATTCATCTTGTGCTTCAGGCGATGCGGCAGGAGTTAACTCTGCTTTTGCGGTGTCGTTGGTTTGTGTGCCCAATTCCGCCAAAAGCGTTAATACCGCGTTATTGTCGGAGGCACTCGCCGTAACATCAATAACGCCAAAAGGTTGGAACTGAGCAGTGAGGGGAAGCTGTTTACTGCCAATGACGTTTTGTGTTTCTGCGTAAACTTCTTCTGGGTGCTTGCGAGTCAATTCGGTGCCAAGCAGTGTCGAATCTGAAGCGATGACCACGTATTTCGCGCCATTAAGTTGTGGGTTCACCGTGATCACTTGTTCAACACGCTCTAGGCCACGCATGCCCGTTGTGTGGTAGTTAAAGTCTTTTGCTGAGTAATCGGATAGAAGCTGCCACTTCGCGTCATAAATAAGAACGTTCGCAGCAAATAACGCATTGTTATCAACATAAGAGCGAACAAGTAGCGAAAATGGCGCGTCAGAAGTGATTTGATAGCTCATCACAGGGAGCGGTTTGGATGAGGCAGAATCTGAAGAAAGTAAAACCGCACTGCTAACACTTGGCAGATTTGCATCTATAACCACTTGCTGGTGGAAAGGAATCGATAGGGCGGTCAGAGGCAAAGCACCTAACGTTGAGCAACATTGTGGTTGGCTCAAATCGGTATTAAAGGTTTGCTCTGGTAATCCACTGCACGCGCCAAGAGACAGAGCCATGAATAGAGTTGCTAGCGGTTTTAGTTTCATCTGCGTTGTCCTTTGTGGGGTGAGCGTATTACTCACCCCGTTGGGTTCATAAATAGTAGCGGGTTTGGATTACCACCATGTTTCGACGTTAAAGCCAAAGGTGATTTCATCGACGTTTTGTCCACCAGTGCTGCGAGCATGGCCGTAGACTTCGCCGCCACGGTTCCACTCATCGGTTTTCTCTGAGTAGGTCGCGAACAAGCGCAGTGATGGACGAGCCCAAACGCCTTTGCCTGCTTGGAACATTTGCGCCACCGTCACTTTGTACATGTCGTTAGTACCAGCGCCGTTTTGCGCTTCTACTGATTCGTAGCCAACTTCAAGTGCGGTTGCCATGTATTCTGTCCAACTGTATTGAGGACGAGCGCCCACGCTGAACCATTTCTCACCTTCGTTGTTATCTAGGTTTTTGTCTTGGTAAGCGATGGAGTACATCACTTGGAAATCTTCATTCACGTTAAGATCGCCAGAGTTGAAAATACGCCAGCTGTAACCATCGTGCTCAACGCCTGTGTTGTATTTACGGTTTGAGCCGCCTTCAGCACTCATCAAACCGCCCGCAAGCGCATCCGTACCGTATTGGAAAGCGAATGTGTTTGAACCATAGTTCCAAGCTTGACGGTAAAGTGCAGAAAGCATGGCGCCAGAAGTGGTGATGTCACTTTCGTCATAACTAGAGTTTTGTGTGAACACATAGTTCAAACCGACCGTAAGATCTGCACTGTCGCTCAGTTCAATGCCGCTCAAACGTGCGTCGATGTTGTGTAAGCTGCGGCCATCTGCGCTAGAGTTTGGCGCCATCCATGCGATGTGACCTTTAGCAAAGCCAAGATCCCAGTTTTCAATACCGATACCTGTGCTCGATGTGTCCCAGTATTTAATGTCGATCATGTGCACTTCATGCCGGCGGTAGAAACGTTCGCCCGCCCAAACAGTCGCATCCGCTTGGCCTTCAAACAGTCCATGACCTGCCGACCACATTTGGATCAAGCTAACGTCACCCCAGCTTTCGCCACTCCCAAGGTAAAGTGTGGTATCAAAGTACGCGTCGCCTTGTTGCCAAACGTCGGCTTTGAGGCCCGCTTCCCACCAGTTCAGTTCGTTACCCAAACGGTAGTTACCGTAACCTTGACCAGCACGAATCACATCGTTGCGTTCACCTTTGCCATCATTGTGTTCATCGTTATCGGTGTAAATGTTGCCCCACTTGGCGTAGCCGAAGTAAGTGATGTTCTCCACTGCAGCCATACCAGCAAGCGGTGCTAGGGCGAGGGTTAACCCAAGCGCTCTTACAAGCGTCTTTTGTTTCATGAAGTGTCTCCATTCTATTTTTATGGATTTATTTTTTATTGGTTTGAGTCCTAACTCGCTGCGCAGTGTAAATAAACTCTGGAAACGTTTTCATGATGAGGTTGGCATTTTTGTCGTAATGAGGGGGTTATTACTATTTTGTGTGATTGCGATCTCTTAAATTGAGGTTTTAAGCGCGATTTTAGATTGATTTCTAACCGCGTAAGTTGGAATCGTTTACTTTGGTTGGGCTGTGTTTGGGTTTAGATAATGGGGTCGATGTTATTTAAGGTGATGATTTAAATTGGATTTTTTCTAAGAAAAGGAAGTTATTAGGAAGAAGAGGAAAGAGAGCCCAATTGAAATCAACTGGGCATGTGAGACAAGGAAGCATATACAACAAGTGGTTCGCGGGCGCACTGCACACGAGCATTTGCGGTATCGTCAAACTGGGATTTTGAGTTAGGACCCAAGAGAGACACTTCATAAAGAATCTCGAAGCCTCAAGAATACGGTTGTCGGTTAACCACTTCAAGAGGTGAGGAGTTCAACTGAGCGGTCTGTAACCTTATTTATGATTTTGTTGTTGTAAGGCGATGAATTAAATAACGAAAAATTCTTTATAAATCAGTTTGGTATTCGAATTTACGTGCAGTGCTTTAAAGAACTCAATTACCAAAGAATCTGAGGTTTTTGGAGCTGATCGCTGCGTAATATAAGAAGGAATAAGGCGTAGCGGGCGATGGCACAAGTTTGAAAAATTAACTGTAAACGTTTCCATGATTTTGGTGTGGCTCACAGATTATTTTGTTTTTTTCATTATGATGCAGCGTAATTTCCAGTTTCAAGGTAAGACAAGATGACGGACAAAACACTGATTGAGCTAACCGGTCAGCAAACTCAATTGATTGTAGAGTTGGGCGAATATGCAGAGATTCTGCATTGGGGACAAAAAGTGAGTGGTGACCTTAATGGTTTCCGCATGGCTTTACATCGTCCCGTGCCATACGGTCGTTTGGACAGCGACGTATCCATGACTCTACACCCAGAGCTTGGTCGTGGCGTTTTCAGCAGCCCTGGTGTGGAAGGGCATCGCGATGGTCAAGATTGGGCTCCAGTGTTTGTCATCTCCCATATTGAACAACAGCAAGACAGTATTGTGATTGAGAGCGAAGATGCGATCGCAGGTCTTCGTTTACAAACCGAGCTTAAGCTTGATAGCAACGATGTAGTGAAAACGCGTCATACGCTCACCAACAAAAAAGCAGGCGTTTATCATGTGAACCGTCTTGCCAATACGTTGCCTTTACCAGCTCGTGCGAATGAGCTGATGACTTACTACGGCCGCTGGGTTCATGAGTTCCAAACGGTTCGCCAACCATTGCTGCAAGGCGGCTACCAACAAGAAAACCGTCGTGGACGTACTTCTCATGAGCATTATCCTGCGCTTGTTGCTGGTACGACTCACTTTGATGAAATGAATGGCGACGTGTGGGGCTTCCATTTCGCATGGAGTGGTAACCACAGATTGCGCGTAGACGTGAAAGCCGATGGCCGCCGTTACATGCAGGCTGAAGTTATTTACCTACCTGGTGAAGTTGCGCTAAAAGAAGGTGAGAGCATTACAACGCCTTGGCTGTACGCGAGCCATAGTAATTGTGGTTTGAATGGTATGAGCCATCACTTCCACTCTCATGTGCGTGAAACGATTTTGCCGAGTGATTTCACGGACAAACCTCGCCCGATCCACCTCAACACGTGGGAAGGCATCTACTTCGACCACGATCCAGAATACATCATGTCGATGGCAACTCAGTCCGCAGAGATGGGTGTAGAACGCTTTATCATTGATGATGGCTGGTTCAAAGGGCGTAATGGTGACAAAGCAGGGCTAGGGGACTGGTTCCTGTGTGAAGCCAAGTATCCAAATGGCTTGCACCCGATTGTGGAACACGTAAATAAATTGGGCATGGAATTTGGTTTGTGGTTTGAGCCAGAGATGATCAACAAAGATTCCGAATTGTTCCGTACTCATCCTGATTGGTTACTGGCTGTAAACGGTTACGATCAGCCAACTGGTCGCAACCAATACGTGATTAACCTACAAAACGATGAGGCGTTTAACTTCTTGTTTGAGCGATTGGATCACTTCCTCTCGACTTACAACATTGCTTACATCAAGTGGGATATGAACCGCGAAGTCGTTCAGCCAGCGCACTTAGGTCAGGCTGCGGCGCACAATCAAACCCAACGTTACTACCAGTTAGTTGATAAAGTTCGCGAAAAGCACCCGAAAGTCGAGATTGAATCTTGCGCGGCAGGTGGTGGTCGTATTGATTTTGAGGTTCTGAAACGCACGCATCGATTCTGGGCTTCAGACAATAACGACGCACTTGAGCGTCAAACCATTCAACGCGGTATGAGCTACTTCTTCCCGCCAGAAGTGATGGGCAGCCATATTGGTGCAAGCCATTGTCATAGCACGCGCCGTCGTCACAGCATCGAGTTCCGTGGGCTTACGGCACTGTTCGGTCACATGGGGATTGAGCTTGACCCAGTGAAAGAAGAACAAGCGGAAAAAGAAGGCTTTGAACGCTACATCAAGCTGCACAAGATGCTGCGCCCATTGCTACACAGCGGCAGAACTTGGCGAATTCCAACGGACGATAAAGCGCATCAAATTCATGCGGTTGTTTCAAACGATCAATCGGAAGCGGTGGTGATGATCGCTCAGCTCGCGATGCCAACGAACTCTTTAAGTGGGCATTTGCGCGTACCGGGTTTGGATCCACAAGCGACATATCGAGTGACGGTATTGGATAAACCGTCTAACTACGATGACATCGTGAATTACCAACCGCCTTGGACTGAATCTGGTTGTGAGCTTTCTGGCGCATGGTGTGAAGAGGTTGGCTTAACCATGCCAATCCTTGACGCGGAAAGTGCCATGTTGGTGAAGTTCGAACGTATTCACTAAGCCATATCTATTTAG
Organism: Vibrio hyugaensis; assembly: GCF_002906655.1. Lineage (NCBI taxonomy): Bacteria > Pseudomonadati > Pseudomonadota > Gammaproteobacteria > Vibrionales > Vibrionaceae > Vibrio > Vibrio hyugaensis. Next base: position 3,391,529 of record NZ_CP025794.1, read on the forward strand.
ACGATTTCATCGTTTCTCATTGGTTTTCTATTGCCGTACAGACATCAGGTTTGTACGGCTTTTTGCGTTGGTTTTAAATGGCCGTTTTGAAATCGTTCTCATGCTTAATGAGCGTAAAGTGTTGATAAAATGGCGTAAATAACACGATCTCCTTGCATTAATAGGTCTAAATATTGTTCGATGTCTCATTTTGAAAACTTGCCTGTAAACGTTTCCATAAAGCGGTTTTTGATCACAGTAAGGCATTCAGTGTGTGAGTAGCATTAGCATCGAAATATAAATAAAAGACGTCGACGTTATGAATTCTAGTTAGGGGAATGAATAGCAGTACGACACTAAGGAACTATTATGTCTGATAAAATTACGCTACAAACCAAGCTGTCCTACGGTCTTGGCGCACTCGGTAAAGACTTTGCCTGTGCACCTATCTACATCTTCTTAATGTTCTACTTCACTGACGTTGCCGGCTTGTCTGCTGCTTTCGTTGGTACCATCTTTTTAGCGGCTCGTATTATTGATGCGATTACTGACCCAATGATGGGTGTGATCGTGGACAACACGCGCTCAAAATTCGGTAAATTCCGCCCTTGGATTGTGATTGGTACGTTATTAAACGCAGTAGTACTGGTTGGCCTTTTCAGTACTCACATGTTTGAAGGTACTACGCTTTACATCTACGCAGCAGCGGCATACATCCTTTGGGGTCTAACGTACACCATTATGGATATCCCTTACTGGTCAATGATTCCAGCGCTATCAAGCTCTCGCCAAGAACGTGAAAAATTGGTGGTATGGCCACGTCTGTTCGCGAGCCTTGCATGGTTCATTACTGGTACTTACGGTCTGCACATCGTGGGTGAACTAGGTAACGGCAACCAAGGCGACGGTTTCTTCAATGTTGCGATGCTGATTGCGGTTCTGTTTGTAATGAGCGCATTCTTGATTGCTCGTAACGTAAAAGAGAAAGCAGCACCAGCTAACGCAAAACCAGCAGAGAAATTCAGCTTCAAAGACGTTTTGACTATCATCGGTAAAAACGACCAGCTTAAAGCGCTAATCGGCACGGTTCTGTCTTTCCAAATTGCGAACCTATTGGTTGGTGGCTTTGCGATTTACTACTTCTCTTACGCGTTGGGCAATGCGGAGCTATTCCCAGTTTACATGGCGGTTGCAGGCGCAGCAGAAGTGGCGGGTGTGTTCTTGTTCCCTCGTATCGCTTCTCTACTACCACGTAAGCTTCTATGGCCTATCGCTTGTGGCTTCCCAATTCTGTCTTGCGTACTTCTACTATTGATGGGCTTCATCGCTCCAGCTAACGCGCTAATGATTGGTATGGCGGGTGCGGCAATTAAATTCGGTGTAGGTATCGCGAACGCGCTGCAAACTGTAATGCTGGCTGACGTTGTGGACTACGGTGAGCACAAAACAGGTCGTCGTAGCGAGAGCGTTATCTTCTCTGTACAAACGATGCTTGTGAAATTCGCAGGCGCAGCAGGTGGCTTCATCGTGGGTGTTGGTCTGTCTGTTGTGGGTTACGTACCAAACGTAGAGCAATCAGCAAGCACCATTATGGGCTTAGAATTTATGATGATTGGTCTACCTGCAATCATGATGACCATCAGTGGCGTGATTTACCAACGTTACTACCATCTACACGAAGGCTTCAACAAAGAAGAAGCTGAGCAACAAACTCAAGTTGAAAGCGTGCCAGCACAAGCATAATTGTCACGTTTTCATTTAAGTACCCCAACTCAATTTAGTCACTAAGATAAAGCGCCTCCAGATGGAGGCGTTTTTGTGACTTAGTTTAGAGCTCGAAAGTGTACTAAAAGTCTTGTTCAAATTTGGTTTTGACGAAATCGATGAAGGTACGCAGACGCTTAGGTTGGTAGCGATCACGGTGGTAAATCGCTGATAGCGGTACAGACGGAATTTCCCATTCTGGCATTACTTTAACCAGTTTGCCTTGTTCGACCTCGTCATCACAATAACTGAGAGGGACACGGATGATGCCGTTATCGAATAGCGCGCCCATTACTAGCGCGCGTCCGTTTTTACAGCGTAGATTACCTTTCACGATGACATCGCTGTGCTCTTGTGGGTTAGCCACGTTACGGTAACTCCAGCGAGTGACTGAGCCTGTCAGAGTACGATGCTTCGCCAGTTCTTTTGGCGTGACAGGTTCGCCGTATGTTTTGAGATAGTTCGGACTTGCAAGCGTAACCATATCAATCATCATCAATTTGCGTGCGACGAATCCTGCGTCTTCCAACTCGCCCATGCGAATCGCGACATCGAATTGGTCTTCAATCAAATCAATACGTGGTGAAGAGAAATCCAAATCTACGGTGATGTTTGGATATTCCAACATGAACTCATTGACGTATTTAGCAATGATGTCTTCACCGATGTAGCCACCCACACAGTTTACTCTAATCAAGCCGCGCACTTCTTGAGTATCGTCAACAGCAGCGATTAACGCTTGGTCGATGTCGTGCAGCGCTTTTTCGCACTCTTGATAGAAATGCTCGCCAGCGTGAGTGAGGCGTAATGTTCTCGTGGTGCGAGTCAGTAAGGTCACACCCATTTGTGCTTCAAGTCCACTGATTTGGCGAGACACATGAGACCGAGAGACGGAAAGCGCTTCTGCCGCTTTGGTGAAGTTACCCAGTTGAGCGATCAAAACGAAGGAGCGAATATCAGCAAGATTAACTTTATTGAGCATGTTGAATTATTTACAGAAACGGTAGTCATAAGACTATCACAGTTAGTTACGAAAACGCGCTGTTCAAAAAATCATACTACTTGAGGTTTATATTAACTTGCGTATGATTTCCCGCGTTTCCACATTTATCGAAGTTAGAATGCACTCATCCACTCTACAATCTGCCGCGTCCCGACAACAGGGAAAATGGTTCCTAGCACTAATCGGCTGGGTGATTGTTGTGTGCTTGATGAAAAATTCTGGCTTGATGTTCAGTTGTGCTATGCAATATGACTCTAGCTCTGCCTCTGTGCTCATTGGCGATGAAGTTAAAATCGTAAAAGCAGAAAAAGGGCATGACACGAGTAAATGTGAATTGTCTGAAAAGCTGATTCAATTTGCTCAGCAACAACTGGAAACCTTGGTCGTTGTATTATTTGTTGGCATTCTTGCGCTTGTCGTGTGGCGCTGTTGTGCGTTCGCTAGCAAAAGACAATGGACCGAACCGATAGTCCAAAAGTATCGAGTCCATCTCACCCTGTGTGTATTCCGCGAATGACAAGTGATTTCTGACGAGTTTCGTATCGTCAGTTTTTCTCTACACTTGTTTTTAACTAGGAATAACTATGAACCACATGAAAAAAACGACTCAAGCCGCGTTGATGCTTATCATGACGCTGGCACTGAGCTTATTCTCGCTAATTGCCCAAGCACAAACGACAGACACGGGATGGCTGACCAACCCGCAGCATCCACCTGTGCAAACGCGCTTTGTCCTTACTGGCCAACACGATCCTAAAGCAAAAACGCTGACGGGATATCTCGATGTCAAATTGAGCGGCGACTGGAAAACCTACTGGCGTTCGCCGGGCGAGGGCGGTGTTGCGCCATCCATTGATTGGGAAAAATCACAAAACCTAACTAAGGTGGATTGGCAGTGGCCATATCCGCAGAAATATGAACTGCTTGGTATTGAAACGCTGGGTTACAAAGGCGACACGCTTTTCCCGATGACCTTGCACGTTGAAGATATGACTAAACCTGTGACGATTGATGCGACATTGACGCTTTCTTCGTGCACAACGATTTGTGTCCTGACGGATTACCATATTCAATTGTCCTTCATGCCTTCTGACTTACAAGTCGATGAAGGTGTGATGTTCAGCTATGCGCAAGCGGTGAGCAGTGTGCCTCAAGCTTCGCCATTTATTGATGTGACAGAAGCAAACTGGGATGCAAACCAATCTAAACTACAAATCAAACTGACCAATTCACAAGGTTGGCAAAAACCAGAGGTGCTGGTTGATGGTGTCGATGAAAACACCAGCGATTACAGTTTCAAACTGCTTGGGCTGCACCAAGAAGGCAATACCCTGACAGCAAACTACAAAGTAAACACGTGGCTGGGTGATGTGGAACTGGATAACCAATCGGTTTTTGTTTCAATTAAAGACAGCAACTTGCTAGCAGAAGAAGTGGCACCTGTTAAAACAGGATTGATCACAGAGACGTTGCCAAGTACATCACTGGTGAGCATCTTCCTATTTGCGTTGCTCGGTGGCTTGATTCTCAACATCATGCCTTGTGTGTTACCGGTTCTGGGCATGAAGCTAAGTAGTATTGTTGCTGCGCAGGGTGTAGAACGCCGCCAAATTCGCACGCAATTCATCGCGTCTTCATTAGGTATTTTGACTTCGTTCTGGATCTTAGCTGGCTTTATCTTGGTGCTTAAGCTTACAGGCAGCGCCATTGGCTGGGGGGTACAGTTCCAAAGCCCTTGGTTCCTTGGTGTGATGGTTTTAGTTACTGCGCTGTTCGGTGCCAATATGTTGGGCTTGTTTGAGATTCGTCTTTCTTCAGGTACCAATACTTGGTTGGCGTCAAAAGGTGATAACTCGTTAGTGGGGCATTACGTTCAAGGCATGTTTGCGACACTACTAGCAACGCCTTGTTCTGCACCTTTCCTTGGCACAGCGGTGGCTTTCGCATTAGGTGCTGATGTCATCACGTTATTCGCAGTCTTTACCGCACTTGCGATTGGTATGGCGCTGCCATGGATTTTAGTGGCGATCTTCCCAGGTATTGCCTTAAAACTGCCAAAACCGGGTCAGTGGATGAATGTCGTAAAAATCGTCTTTGGCATCATGATGCTGGCAACTAGCGTTTGGTTGTTGTCATTGATGGCAAACCACTTACCAATCTTCTGGGTTATCTTGATTGGCTTGGTAGCGTTTATCGTGATCATGGCACGTGTGAAGCATATTTATGGCAACAAAGCGTTAGCTATCTCAGGAAGCGCCTCTTTGATTCTGATCGCTGGTGGTTTGGTGTTAGGCAGTGTGACTGCAAATCATTGGGCTACGCCATTGCCAGAAGATTTGGCTTGGGAAAAACTCTCTAACGAAGCCATCACTGAGCACGTGAAAAATGGTCGTGTGGTATTTGTCGATGTGACGGCAGATTGGTGTGTGACCTGTAAAGCCAACAAGATTGGTGTGATCTGGCAAGATCCGGTTTACTCACTATTGCAAAGCCCTAACGTGGCGACGTTAAAAGGCGATTGGACGCATCCGAACAGCTCGGTAACGGACTTCCTACGTGCTCATGGTCGCTTTGGCGTGCCATTCAATATTGTCTATGGACCAGCAGCGCCAGAGGGTATTCCTTTGCCTGTGATTCTGACTGACGATGTAGTGGTGAAAGCAATCGAACAAGCAAGTGGAGGCGCAATTAAGTGAACACAGTAAAAAAGCGCAAGTCGCTCAAATACTGGCTCAGTCAAGCGCTACAACTCGTCCTTATGGTGACCGTGATTTCGGTCACCATGGATTGGTATCGCACTAAAGACATCCCTAAAGAGCAAGCACCGCCTCTGAGTGCGATCATGGCCGATGGCGAATTTGTCGATGTGATTGCCAAAAGCCATGAAGAACCCGTTGTGGTGTACTTTTGGGCAACGTGGTGTCCGGCGTGCAAGTTTGTTAGCCCAAGCGTGAGTTGGTTGAGTGATTACTATGAAGTGGTTGCGGTATCTGGTGCGTCTGGCCCGCAAGAACGGGTGCAAAAGTTCATGCAGTCTAAAGACTACCAGTTCGATAACATCAACGATCCGAAAAGCGCCATCATGCAAGAATGGAGTATCAGCGTGACCCCGACCATCTATGTGTTAAAAGATGGAGAGGTGAGCTCAATCACCACAGGCGTTACAACGCCAATGGGCATTCTAGCAAGGATCTGGATGGCCTAAATCAATGCGTAGCACGTCGACTTTTTTCACGTTTTTACAATGACATAAGTGTGCAGGTGAGTGTGGCGTGCTACATTGGCAAATGTTCAAAGATCAAGGAGGAATCATGGACGTTGCTAAAATGTATGATGAAGTATCTGAGCGCTATCAGAAATTAATCGAAGACAGCCAATACGTTGGTCCGCGCTGGATAGATGGGAAGTTAAAAACGCTCAATCTCCAACAAGCTTCTGCTCTTGATTTGGCTTGTGCCACAGGCAGTATTGGGGAAGTCATCAAAACGCATTACCCGGACGTTACTCTACACGGCTTGGATATCTCATCCAAAATGGTCGATAAAGCGCGCGAGACAAACCTCTATCAAAGTGTCAACGTTCATAATCTCGACCAACCTTTCTCTCCTATTTTCAATCAAACCTTCGACATCATCACCGCTCTCGGATTCACGGAATTCCTTACCAATCCCCAATCGCTACTTCAATGCGTTACAAACAAGCTCAATGCTGACGGACGCTGTTTTATCAGTTTCCAATGTCACGACCCAGAAAGAAAAGACCTACCAAGAAACACCTACAGCGGCACGGTTGTGCATACGGCTTACACCGAGAGTGAAGTCCGCGAATTCAGCCACAACGCAGGGCTAGAAGTGGTGTCTTTAGAAAACCTCGTCGGCTACACATCAGGTGCAGGTTATGTATGTCGTTACCTGCTCTTAGAGCTAAGAAAGCCAAGTTAATCAATTAAATAAACAAGGACTGTTTTTGAAGACACAAGACCTGAGTGAGTTCGAATCGGGCATGGAATACGATGCGCAGTATGATAAACATTACGAATACGGTATCGCTCTGATACAAAGTCACATTTCCGCGATGGATGCTCGAAGTTTGCTGGATGTGTGCTGTGGCACGGGGATTGTCACAATCCCTGTTGCGAAAGGGCTTGATTGTGCTGTCGGTATTGATATTGCAGAGGGCATGTTAAAACAAGCTAAACGCAAAGCGCAGAGGCTAGGGAACCTTTCTTTTTTGCAGCAGGATGCCACTAAATTCTCTCTCGATAAACGGTTCGACATGGCGATCATGACAGGCAACGCTTTCCAAGCTTTCCTCTCTGATGAGATGTTAGCTGATGTCCTCCACTCGATCTCTAATCACCTTGAGAAAGGTGGTCGTTTCCTCTTTGATACCCGCCTACCAACGTCCGAGAATCTGGAAATTGATTCTGAAATGTCACTGTGGCAAACCTATCAACTGCCAGATAAAGGCGAAGTGAAGTACATGGGTATGAGCGAACACTATGACGATGAGAACGCGATTCTTTACTTGAAGAAAGTACGTCATTACCAAGATGGGACAACGGCCTACTCAAGCATTGATTTGAAGTACCGACAACTAGATGAGATTGAAGTATTTCTTGAACAAGCGGGTTTTCGCGTTATCGAAAAGTTTGGTTCGTGGACAGAAGAGAAGTTAACGGTTAACTCAAACAATCTTATTTGTGTCGCAGAGAAATTTTGATTTATAGGGAACGTTTAATGCAAGGGTATCGCATCAGTACCGCCTTTGAAGATATGGATCTTGATTGCATCCATCAATTCATCTCGCAAGGCTATTGGGCGAAAGGTGTGCCGAGAGAAACGTTAGATAAAGCAATACGAAACTCCTTTTGTTTCGGCGTGTTCACTGAGTCGAATCAACAAGTCGCGTTTGCTCGCCTTATTACTGACAAAGCCACCTTCGCTTATCTCGCCGATGTTTTCGTGCTCCCTGAGTACCGCGGCAATGGCATTAGCAAGTGGTTGGTTTCTGAAATCGTGTCCCATTCAGAGCTTCAAGGTTTACGTAGAGTAATGCTCGCAACGCGCGACGCACATGGTTTGTACGCACAATATGGCTTTAAGCCTATCGAGCCTGTTGAAAACTTTATGCAAATTTGGAACCCCGGTGTATACCAAGGTGACGATTAATGAGATTGGAAGCACAAGATGTAGCAATTAGGTATCTTGAAGAGTTGGACGCCGTTCCTTTGTTTGAAAACTACCTTGGTGATGATCAAGCGTGTTTGTATATCAACCGACAAGCGCATCAAAGCTCAAAACAGACGTTACAAGCCATCAAAAAATGGAGCACTCAATATGAGTTGGATCAACCCAATATCTTGGTATTCGCAATCGAAGAAACATCCTCTCAAGATCCCATTGGCTGCTTAGTCTTAATCCCTGAAAAAAGCACCAGCGAAATTCACTTTGGTATCTCTAGGAATTATCAAGGCAAAGGTTATGCGACTCAGGCATGCCAGCTCGGTATTGAGTATTTGACAAGGATGGGAGTAGAGCAGATTCATACTGCTCCTCATATCGACCATCAAGCCAGTCTTCGCGTGCTCGAAAAATGTGGATTTAAGAAGCAAGGCGTGTTGAAGGAATACACGGTATTTCCTGCGTTGAGTGCGTTTCCGCAGGACTGTTTGAACATGTGGTTTAAAAGGGCTGAATAATGAAATGGGCACTATGGTTTGTCGCTTTTATCACGATAGAAGTGGCGGCAAATGAGCCACTTAGAATCGCGGTCAGTCAAACACCATATTCTGCTGTTTTACAGCTCACGAGTTTTGAAGAAGTAGAGCAAGGTGGTGATGCCTACTACAAAATTCAAGCTGAAGTATTGGAAGACATCAGAGGGAACTCTTCCTCCCACATCTATTTCAACATGCACGCAGAGATGGGAGATGAGCCGAATTTAGACACTGCACCTGTGATCATTACGCTTTGTCATGATGAGCAAGGGTTCTTTTGGCCGAGCACTGGGTCGGAGTTTATGGCGAGTAAGCAAAATGTTTCCATTGCTAAAGACGTGGCAGAACACCTAAATGTAAAGCAAATATCGTTTTCTCATTGTCCACAATAGCAGACGTGGAGCCATGATAACTGCAAAGTATTCTTAAGTAATTGTTTATTTAAGTTACTGAAAATAAATAACTGTCATACCATTGCCGCTATGGTGTCACATGACAGAATAGCGACTGTCGCTTGTACGTCGTTTTAATCGATCAGCGCTTACGGCACGATGTGAACATCATTGAATGAATAGGGATATATGATGCAAACAGGGAAAACAATTTTAACCAGTTACTTTGAATGGAAAGGACATGACATTACTGTTCAAATTTCAATGTTAAGTGGAAAAGAATGGGTTTACGTCGATGACGAGCTCGTATCTCAAAAGTCCAATTGGTGCTTTAAATCCAGCCATATGCTTGAGATTGAAGGAGAGAAATTGGAAGTCCAAATTTGCTTAAACGGTAAGTGGATGATAACGGTCTTCCTGAAAAAGGGTTATCGAAGTATTGATGAGTATGAATTTGGGTTAACTCATCTCCAAATTCTCAAAGGCATCGGTGTTGCTTTTGCGTGTGGCTTAATTGTTGGTTTTGTAACTGTCGCTGCATTTTTTGGTGGTAAAGGGTGAATAGATGCAATTAGATACCTCAAAAATTCGCCACCTAAGGCAGCACAAAGCATGGACCCAACAACAACTCGCTGATATCTGTGGCTTAAGTTTACGCACCATACAACGTGTTGAGCTTCACGGAAGTGCTTCTTTGGAGACTGGTCGCTCTCTGGCTGCTGCATTTGATACTGAATACACTGCACTTTTGGTAAATGCTAAACCTGATAGCCACGGGAGTAATAACCCCTCATCTTTTAGCGATTCTCCTAACCTTATATTTATTAGTGTAGGGATGTTTGCGTTTGGTGTCTTGGTCGGTGCACTTGCAATGATTCTATTAAGATAAACTGGGCTACGCTGCATGCCCAAAGCAATGTGCTCTGGGCATGACATATTAGGCGACTTGTTCGTCTGGGTGACCCCACATCAATGGTTCTGCATAAGGGCCTTTGATGGATGAGGTTGATTCGCCAATACCATCTAATGCGCCTGGTGTTAATTCACGTGCAAACCAACATTCCAAAGGTGCCTGCGTTCTTACTGGTGGCAACACATTGTGCGGCGTGTTGTAGCGGTTTCCGTAGTGGAACGGCTCACCCATCACAAAGATAACGTCAGCATCTAACTGCTTCTCTGCTTCTTCCATCAATCTTGTCGCGTAGCCTTTGCCTTGGTATTCAGGTAGTACGGCAAGTGGTGCAAGTACATAGCATTTTAGGTGTGGTGCCGCGTCAATCACGATAGGGGTATAGCACGCATGTGCCACGCCTTCGTAGACGATTGAAAAGCTGCCATCTGCAATAAGATTGTCGGCAAACTCCGCATAGAGTTTGGCGTGTCTCTCGTCGTATAGTCCACCCGCTTTTGCGAACGCTTCGTATTGAATTTGATAAGGTGTATGCATTGGTTTCTCCTTTGTTTTCTATATTTAACAAATACACCGACTGACCGTACAGTCAGTGTATTTGGTCAAAAAAAACACGCACCGATATGTGCATGATTTTTGGTATTTCTAACAGTACTTTTTGATGAACTCTTGTCTGATTTCTTCGATAGGGAAATCCTCATTGAGTAAGTAGTTCATGGCAATGCCGTCGATTTCTGCGATGAACATTTTTGTCACGACAGAAGGGTTCGAGTGCCCCAGTGAACGGAAGACTTCTTCAGTGGATGCCTGTAAACCTTGGTAGCGTTCGTCTACCAGGTCGACAACAATCGCTCTGGTTGTCGGGTGAACCATCACACTAAAGTTGAACTGGTATATCTTGCGATGTTCAGGAACTGTCATGCCATCGAAGATCGAGTGGATCATCGCTTCAATGCCACCTTCTTCGTTGGATAAATGCTCATCATTTTTATCAGTTTCTTCAATGATCTGAGTGATATGAACAAAAACTTCTCTCAACAGCTCGTTTTTATTTTTGAAGTGATGAAACACCAAACCTTTTGAAATCTCAGCCTTCTCACAAATGGTGGAGACGGGCGTTTTCTCAAAACCATGTTCCGCAAATAATTGCGTTGCAACTTCAATGATCTGTTGTCGTTTGTCCATCGTGTTCACTCTACATACCGACTGACCAACTGGTCAGTTTTGCGAATGATCGTGCGTTTCTTTATCCTCCGTCAAGTATTAATAGGATCAAAACTGATTGATTGATGTGTTAGCAGCGAAGTGAAAATCAAGCATGATAGAAAACGGATACTGTAAACCTCTGTCTAATCACACAATTACCATTACTTTTTTCTAGAAGCATCAAACCTCGTTATTGTCTCATCCACTAAAGCGGTGCAACGCCATTAGGAGACACCATGATCGTTACCACTCTCGTTGATAATTCTCGTCTTGAGCACAGAACCGATCTCTGTGTCGAGCGCGGTTTATCGCTGCATATCGACACTGAAGGAACCAAACTGTTGTTCGATATGGGCAGTGGGCGAACGTTTTTCGACAACGCGCCTTTACTAAATATTGATATTCAAGAAGTGGATCTCGCCGTTATTTCTCATCGGCATCATGACCATTGCAACGGCACATCTCATTTTCTAGAGCAAAACGGTGTAGCCAAAGTCTATTTAAAGTCGTGTGGAGACAAGGACTACTGCTTTCGAGCTTTTGGTTTCAAAAGTGATGTGGGCATCGACAAAGCGTTGTTGGAGAGAACAAGTGGCCGTATCGTGCTGGTCACTGAAACGACACAAGTTGCTCCGAATGTTCATGTTATTGCGAAGATCAGCGATAAGTACCCGCAACCAAAAGGTAACCAATATCTCTATACCCAATCAAAAGACGGCCGTTATGAAAAAGACACCTTTGAGCACGAGCTACTTTTGGTGATTAAGGAGGAGGATGGCTTAGTTATCTTTACTGGATGTGCGCACAGCGGAGTATTGAACATGATTGAAACGGCCGTTGAGTTGTTTCCAAACGACAGGATCAAAGCGGTAGTGGGTGGCTTTCATCTTGTGGGCTTACCCGTATTTAATAGCATTGGCGGCACTAAAGATGACATCAAAGCATTGGGGATAGCGCTATCTAGATACCCTGTTGAGAAGTTTTACACGGGCCATTGCACGGGCATGAAGGCGTATCATTTACTGAAAGAAGTGCTTGGTGATCGTCTGGAGCATTTGCCAACGGGTCGTTGTGTTGAGGTTTAATCATCGACCCTGCTAACGTTTATGATTGTGAGCGAGCCAAATTCCAATCTCAGCTATTCATCTTGCCTATTGTCAAAGCGCCCTGACAAAACCTTACCAAATATGACAGTTTTAGCGGCTTCAAACCACGGTATCCTTAGAACTTTATGTTCATCAGATGGTCACAAGACTACAAAACAATAATTGGAATCAATAATGGCAAAAACTTGGCTTGTCGCTGCTGTGAGCGTTGCATTACTTGGCGGCGGTGCGTATTTCTATCTGCAATCTTCGGCTCAACCAGAGGCGTTTCCGACATTGGCAGTGGAAAAGGGAACCATCGAGAAACAAGCGGTGGCAGTCGGCAATATTGTCCCTGCACATTCTGTATCTATTAAGTCACAGATCGATGGCATCGTGGGTGAGATGTTCGTTCAGGTCGGTGAAAAGGTCAAGCAAGGCCAACCATTGATTAAGGTTCGTCCGAACCCGACACCTCAAGCGCTTACTGATGCTTCAACAGACTTAATGCGCAGTGAAGCGGACCTCGAATCAGCCAAACAAAAGCTCGCCAACCTAGAAAGCTTGGTGAAGCAAGACATCATTCCAAAGAATTACGATGAATACGTTAGTGCGCGTTCAACCGTGAAATCGGCTCAAGCGAACGTACTGCAAAAACGCCAGAACCTCGAATTAATTCGCAGCGGTGAAGCTTCTATTGGTGACGCTCGTTTAACCTCAACCATTTATGCACCAATTGATGGCACAGTATTAAACCGCAAAGTCGAAGTCGGTGAACCAATCATCTCGACCGAATCTAGCCAAGCCGCGACAGAAATGATGTCTCTGGCGGACATGAACAGTCTGATTTTTAAAGGCAGCGTGAGCGAGCATGATGCCGCGCAGCTTTCTCCGGGTATGCCAGTTCTACTAACCGTGGCGCCGTATCCCGATGTGGAAATCTCCGGCGTGCTGACCAAAGTGGCGATTCAATCAGAAAACCTAAACTCGCCTGAAGGCAATACGTCTGCAAAAAGCTTCGATAACGGGTTTGAGGTCGAAGTGGGTGAGCTGAAGATCCCGCAAGAAGTGTTGCTGCGTTCGGGCTTCTCATCAACGGCACAAATCACACTGAAGAAATCTGAGAACGTATTAACCTTACCAGAACGAGCGCTGCAATTTGATGGCGACACGCCAAACGTATTGATCCCTGATAGTTCAGAGCAAGGCTTCCACAAACAGGAAGTGAAGCTAGGCTTGTCGGACGGCATCAATGTAGAAGTGTTAGATGGTGTTGAGCTAGATGAAGAGATCATCGATAACAGCATGATGATGGGAGCTGCACATGGCTAAGCTGCACTTATCTAAAATTGGTGTTGCGATATTAGCGGCAACACTCAGCTTACCAAGCTATGCGATTTCGATTGAACAAGCGTGGCAACAGGCAAAGCAAAGTGACCCAAATTACGAGAAAGCCAAAATTGGTGTTCAACTTGGTGAAGTGGGTGTCGATGCAAGCCGTAGTTCACTCTTACCCGGTTTGAGTGCGACAGCATCGGCGAATTGGAGCGAATCTGCCGACAATACCAATAGTTATGGCGCATCGCTTTCTCAAACCATTTGGGACAGCAGCTTGTGGTCGGATCTAGACCAAGCGAATGCCAATTACATCAAAGCGCAGCTTGAACTGGCTCAATCACATAATGAATTAGCACAAAGATTGCTTTCATCGTATTTGGATGTCGCAAGTGCACAAGGCGACCTTCAACTGGCGCAATCCAAGTTGGAAGAAGGCAATAAACTGCTGAAGATCATCGAGAAGCGTTACCTCGCGGGTAAAGTGAAATCGGTGGATGTTGAAGAGATTCGAGCAACACAAGTCGCGGACAGAGCCGGTATCTTGAATGCGCGTTCTGATTTAGAAGTGAAGCGAGCGGAACTGGCTGCGTTGATCAATCAAATCCCGCAAAACGTCGATCAAATTCGTACTGATTCGCTTGTTCAACCGCCCTTGCTGGTGGACTCTCAAGAGCAATGGTTAAAGCTTGCTAAAGACAGCAGCCCAGAGTTGCTGGTGGCAGCCCAGAACGTCAAAGCCAGTGAGTTTGCCAAAGATTCTGCACAAGGTGGGTATTACCCAACGTTAAAAGGGAACGTTGGCTACAACGATGATGACCGACGTAAAGACGGCGAGTTCAATGCAGGCATTACACTCAGTGTGCCCATTGATTTGAACGGCGCAACGCGAGCAAGAGTCGATGAGGCGTCACTCAATACCCTAAGTGCAAAGCAAGATCTACGTCGAGTGGAAATCGATATTCAAAAGCGCGTGATCCAGCAGTTTACTCAAGTCGACATCAATTGGAACCAAGTTTTGATGGCAGACGAATTGGTTACTTCTCGTGAGAAAGTGCTGCGCAGCAAAGAGAAGCTTTATGATGCGGGTTTGCTCGAAGTATCAGAAGTGATTAGTGCACACAACAGCTTGTTTGAGGCGAAAAACAGCCTACAAACCAACTTGTACAACTATTGGCGTCAGCGTATCGGCTTGTTGCAAACCGCAGGTAAGTTAGATGACGACACCATGGCGCTGATCTCCCGAGCGTTTAATTCATGACCAGTTTATTGCAGCAAACCTTATTGCAGCAAACATGGCAAACGCTGATGGCACATCGCATGAAAAGCATGCTCGCCATCATTGCCATTGCGTGGGGCGTAATATCTGTGGTGGTTCTGATTGCGCTGGGAGAGGGCTTTTATCGCCATCAAACTCAGCAGTTGTCGTTTATGGTCAATAATGTGCAAGTCGCGTTTCCATCGAGCACCAGCAAACCTTGGCACGGCTTACCTTTACGACGTCAGATTCAGATCCCGCAGGATAAAGTCGATATGATCAAACAATCTGGCTTTGTGAAATCTGCATCCAGTGTGTATGCCAAGTGGGATGCAAACATCACCAATGAAAAAGGCCAAAAACTAACGAGTTTTGTTAGCGGCATAGATCCGTACTATTTCTCATTGATTCAACGCAAGTTGGAGTCGGGTTCGCGTAATCTGTCACCCAGTGATATTGCCAATCACACTCGCGTAGCGATTTTGGGTGACCAAATTGCCAAGATGGGTGAAATCAGTATTGGTCAAATGGCCAAAGTTAACGGCGTGCCATTTTTGGTGATCGGCATTATGAAAGACGAAGATGCGGGCATTTCATTTGGTGATAGCCGTAAAGTCTTCATCCCTCAAACTACCTACCTTGATTTGTGGGATGCCAAACCTTGGATGCTGCTACTCAAGCCTGTCGACGGTATGGATGGCAACGCATTCCGACAAGCCATTGTTAACTTCTATGCCAAGCAATTGCACTTCGACCCAACCGACAAAGAAGCGATTAACTTGCCAGACTTCAGTGAGGGCGCAGCGGTGATTACGGGTATTTTTCGTGGCATTCAAATCTTCCTTGGGGCAAGCGGTGCGATGACCATGGCCGTTGGCGCTCTTGGTGTCGCAAATATTATGTTCCTCTCTGTGACAGAAAGAACGCGAGAAATCGGCGTACGCCTGGCGATTGGTGCAACGCAAAAATCTATACTCAACCAGTTCATCCTTGAAGGACTCATTTTGGTGGCGGTCGGTACAGCTCTCGGTTTAATGGTTGCTTATTTAGTGGTCGCATTGCTTGGCTCCATTACCTTACCGGAGTGGTTAGGTTTTCCGGTTATCACGCCAGACTCTATCGCTTGGTCACTGTTAGTCACGCTGGTTCTGGCGTTGCTGGCGTCTTACTTTCCGGCAAGACGAGCATCGCGTCTCACCCCCGTAATTGCATTAAGTGCGAGGGCGTAATCATGTTGCTACCGATGAGACAAATTTTTCAAGAAATGGCAGCAGAAAAGCTGCGTTTGGGTTTGACCATTCTTGCCGTTGCATGGGCGACCTTGTGTATTGCTGCCATGTTGGCGGTCGGCGAGGGCATTCGTCAGGGCGTATTAAGAACCGCGCAAAATGGCAACGGTAATCTGATTTACTTAACTGGAGGCATGGCGACCGTCGATTATGGTGTGTTCCACCAAGGTAAGTTTCTAACCTTAAAAGCCGACGATACCGATGTCGTTAAAGCCCTACCAGAGGTGAAAAGTGTTGCGCCAACCGCAGTATGGGATGAGCGTATCACCGTGGACGATAGAGGTTCATGGCAAGAACCCTTAGCGGTCACGACGGATTTTGCGTCCATGACCAATCTGATCCCAATGGATGGCGGTCGTTGGCTCAATCCGCTCGATCAAAAGCAGATGCGTAAGGTGGTTGTATTGGGTTATTCACTCGCCGCGGATCTGTTTAATCCTAATGAAGACTTCAGTTGGTTTGCCCCTGTGACATTACAAGCCGATCCAGTGGGTAAAAAGGTCAAGATTGGCAGTGAAGAGTTCACGGTGATTGGCGTGTTGAAGAAAAACAGTGCTGAAATCGAACAGGGTGATCAAATTAACTACGCCAGTTTTGTGCCGTTAGCCACGTGGCAACGCTTTCATACTAATGGTGATATTGGTGGTATCAACGTAGAGCCGAATGCTAATGCAGACCGTGAAAAACTCGCAGAGACCATTCGTCAGGTGATCGCTCGTAAACATGGCGCGAGTGTGAGTGACGAGCAAGTCGTCCAAGTGGAGGATATGTTCCTTAAACAGAAAAGCATGCAACAGTTCTTAGTTGGTCTACAAAGTTTTCTCGGCATCATTGGCTTTGTCACGCTTGCAGTGGCGGGCGTCGGGATTGCGAATGTGATGTACGCAACCGTGAAGCGTTCAACCAGAGACATTGGCGTACGCATGGCCGTTGGTGCTACGCCAACTGCGATTCGTCTGCACTATTTGGTGCAATCGCTGATGACCATGATGTTAGGTGGTGTATTGGGATTAGGAGTGACTTACGCGCTTGTTAGCGCAATTAGCGCGATCAATTTAGAAGGCAACATGTTTTATGAACGCCTTGGCAGACCCGTCCCTGAGCTCTCTTGGATAGTCGTTGCAATTGTGATTACCACCTTGGTGTTTATTGGCGTTGCATCTGCTTGGTTACCTGCTAACAGAGCAGCAAAAGTGAGCCCGCTGGAGGCGCTGCAAAGTGAATAATAAAAAGAATTCTGGAGAGAAAATGTCGAACGCCCCATTGGTTGAGCTGACTAACATTTGCAAATACTACGCAAGCGGAGAGGCCGAAGTGCGCGCTCTAGATGGCGTCGACTTAACCATCAATCAAGGTGAGTTTCTTTCCATCCTTGGCCCGTCTGGTTCGGGCAAATCGACTCTGATGAACATGCTTGGCTGCTTAGATAAACCAACCGATGGCGAATACCAATTGGGTGGTCAAAACGTCGCAAGTTTAAGCCCGAACGAGCTAGCCGGTATTCGTAACCAAAAGATAGGTTTTGTCTTCCAAAGCTTTAACTTGTTGGAATACGCGACAGCGTTGGATAACGTGGCACTGCCGTTGGTTTACTCTGGCATCAAAGCCAAAGAACGCCGCCAGCGTGCCGCTAAATTGTTAGAGCGAGTCGGGCTAGGGGATCGTCTCGACCACAAACCAAACCAGCTTTCTGGTGGTCAAAAGCAGAGAGTCGCGATTGCAAGAGCCTTGGTCAACGATCCGCAGATCATCCTAGCCGATGAGCCTACTGGTGCATTGGATTCGAAATCTGGCGCAGAGATTGAAGCCTTGTTCAATCAACTCCACGCTGAAGGCAGAACATTGATCATCGTGACGCACGATAACGCCCTAGCAGAGCGCACCAAGCGCATCATCACCATCAAAGATGGCAAGGTGATTTCGGATAGGGTGCCGCAATAACGCTCCAGCGTTGGAGATAAACTCTCGGACAGTGAAGCGTGAGTATTCGAGTGGATTAAGCGCGGCTTTTAGCCAGTAGCTGATCCACTTTTCCTTTTGCTGTCTTACTTACCGTCTGCATAAACTTGAAGCTTGGCGCTGCAATGCCGGATTGTTCAAGCTCCTCTACCATCAACAACCACAGTTTTGCTGTTACCTGTGCATCGGCTAACGCGCGGTGGAATACACCGTCGTTTTCGATGTTCTTGTAACGAACCAACTCACCCAATTTGTGTGACGGTGCGTCTTGAATAAGGCGTCTTGCTACCAACAAAGAACACGCGAACTCGCCAGAATAACCACAGTCGATTCGTTCTAGTTCTGCATCCAGAAAGCGCTTATCGAACGACGCGTTGTGCGCGATAAGATTCTCATCCGCAATAAACTCACTGAACGATGCCATGACTTCATCGCAGCTCGGCGCTGTGCGCAGCATGTTATTGGTAATGCCTGTGTAGCCCTCAATAAATGAGCTCACACGAAAGCCAGGATTCATAAGTTGCTGAAAACTATCGACCACCTCACCATCAACGATCTTAACCGCACCGATTTCAATCGCGCGATCACCCATATTCGGAGACAGACCTGTGGTTTCAAAGTCGAGTACGACAACGGAGTTAGCTTGAGGCATGAAGTTTTCCAACTGAACAATAAGGCGCAAGAGTATCGTTGAAAGTGGTGGAAAAGGGAAGGAGTGGGAAGTGTTATTCGGGTGTAAATTTTAAGTAAGCAATAGATGAACAATAAATACCCTAAATCACATAGTGCATACGTTCCTCACTAAACAAGCACGATTATATTGACCAAATTTTTTTAATGTTAGAGGCTCATATTTAACCAGTATCTTTGAAGGTTTATATGGATAGTACTAGTAAGGCTATTTATAAAATCACTAACAAGAACGGAAAAATCTATATCGGAAAGGATCTGACAAGCAGCATCAATTTCTGGGAAAGTGCGACAATACCGGGAAAGTAATAAAGCGTGGTTCTGGTAGATTTTTGGTACGCGTTATCATTGCGTTTCTCAAAAAATACAGAACGTAGTATTATAACGAGTGGCGTACTGTACGTGATAGAGGATAAAACTAACAAGTAACGATTGAGCGTTGTGCAGCTAAAGCTTAATCCTAGGGTACGATAAGTACATTGTGTAAGCGGCTTTTTAATTGACCGAGCCACAAAAACATAGAAATGGTCAATCTTCTGTTCTCTCAGGTTTTGAGTTCATATTCTCTGATTTGGTTGCTGAAAACTGTATAACCGAAATAGTAGAAAAATCAGCAAGATTGTTTGGCAGCTCAAAATGAAAGCTTTAATCGAAGCTGAGAAGTTGCTGTGCTCAGAGGATATTCCTCTCACTTCAGTAGATTACGCCAAGAAAAGAGCTTAGCTAGAGAATTTAATTTATTTTGGTTAAACCGTTACATCAGTGATGAATCATGTCCAACGAATATAATAAGTATTTGATAGACCAACTTGAAGAGCTGGTCGAAAAACACAAACACAATGACTCGATACTCAAAAAAATTGATGCCGTTTTAGCTTCCCGTCGAATTAGAAAGCGCAATACGGATTTACGAGATCGTATTAAAGCTATTCGGACCACGGCGAAGAACAATGTTCCTCGAACGTATAAGTCCTCGAAAAATCAATCTACGAAGAGTGAGCCGATGAGAAACACCGATACACCCATTGTATATCCCGATAATTTTCTTATTTCTGCGTTTGAAGGGATGCGGCAGAGGCTACTAGATACATCTGGTGGGCGTTCTCGATTGCTAAATTTGGACCAGAATGGGCGGTCATTTGTTCGTATTGTCGATGAGCTACCTGATCAGTTGATGAAACTTCTGATGTCTGACAATGCAATGCATGTTGCGCCGGTTCCAGAGCCGACATCAAAACAACTTGTCGAACATGGCTTTCTCCGATGGGATGATGAGCTTGAAAAGTTCATTGAACTAAAGAAACAGCCTGATGCGAAGCAGTGGGCAGGTATTCTTGGTATTCACAACAGCTTTGAGTTGCCGTTAGATTCGGAACATGCTGATGATAATAGACACTCAGATCTGGAGCTTCAATCGCTGCTTTTTGAGGCAGAGCTTAACAGTTGCCTCAAAAAACTAGCAACAGACGCCAGAACTGCCATCGATGAAACGGGAAATAACATCCTTTTCTTATGTTTGGGTTTTCTGGAGTGGGTTGAGCAAGATGAAGGCGGTAGAAAGCGTTTGGCCCCGCTTTACATGGTGCCTGTAAGTATTACGAAGCATTTTCAAAGAGGCCTCGCTGTATACCGCTTGCAGTACACCGGAGAGGATATTATTCCGAACTTAGTACTTCGTGAAAAACTTCAGCAAGAGTTCGGTCTTACGCTCCCTGATATTACCGAACCAGATAGTGACGATAAGCTACTTACACCTGAAAAGTACTTTCAAGAAGTTAGCGCTTTACTTGACAGAAAGAGTAACGATAAAACAGTCAGACTTTGGCAAGTTCGTCGCTTTGGCACCCTAGCTACTCTTAGCTTAGGTAAACTTTTGATGTACAAAGACCTCGATCCAAGAAAATGGCCGGAAGGTGAAGGTAATATTCTTCAGCATGAGGTTTTTCGTCGCTTCTTCCAAGATGAAGCTAGACAGTCTGAATTCCGTGGTGAAGCAGAAAGCTACGTTCTAGATCAAATAGAGAGCGTTCACCAAAGTTTCCCCATGATTGAAGATGCGGACAGCTCTCAAATGAGCGCACTCATCGATGTGATGAAAGGTAAGAATCTGGTGATTGAAGGGCCGCCTGGCACTGGTAAATCACAAACGATTACCAATATTTTGGCTGCTTCTATGGCTCAGGGGAAAAGTGTCCTTTTCGTAGCTGAGAAACAGGCTGCGCTGGAAGTGGTTAAGCGCCGTATGGATAAAGCGGGTCTTGGTGACTTTTGTCTAGATCTACATAGTGACGGGGCGAAAAAACGTGTAGTGTTGGATGACTTTAACCAGCGTATTGCTAATTCCCCCAATTTCAATTATTCGACAGCTGAATATGAACGCCAAGTAGAGCGTTATGAACGTGCCCGTGAGAAGCTGCAGAGCTACGTCCAGATGATCAATGCGGAGTGGAAGCACACCGGGTTGACAATTCACGAGATACTTATGGCGGCGACTCGCTTTAGTAGCGAATGCTCCAATCTTAAGTTTCAAGATGTTGCTCCTGATGACCTCACTGGTGACACATTCAATCGTGTCATCCTAGATGAAAAAATCGAGCAATTAACGCAATTTTATGACTACCTACAGCGTGTTAGTCAACAGCTTGATGATAGCGACAATTGGTGCTCTCATCCCTGGTATGGTGCTACGAACAAAGCTCTATCTGGAGTAGAGCCAGAAGAAGTAGTTCGACAGCTTCAACAATGGTGTTCTAGCCTCATTGATTGGCTGAATGAGCTCGTAGACCAGTGTGATTCATTCGATCTTCATCCTGATTATCACTTGGTTGAAACTGAGGCATTTGTCAGCTCTTGGGCTAACATTCCAGCCCCTAAGGGAGACGAACTTTTCACTGTAATAGGACAAATCACGCCAGAGTTACTTGAAGAATTCGACGACTACTTAGCGCTATACCGCTCCATTGCTGAGGGATATGGTGAGCTAAGAAAACATTTCGTAATAGATGTCATTGAGAATCTAGACAACGTTGAGCATATCGAACTGGCAATGCTTGGGTTGGCTGACCTTGGCGTGGATAGAACTCTTGGATTTAGTGAGCTGGCAAGAACCTTAAACTCCTTGCAGATTGCTATTGACACGTGTGCGAAAATTGACACAGTCCGAAGCGAAATGGTTCCTCATTTACCCGAGGCTACTAAGCAACTTTTGGGTTTTAGCAGACAAGGCTTGAATGAGTTGGATACGTTTGTTCGTCTGGCGTGTGAACTGCCACCTGCTAATCTCTCTTTAAGAAACGAACTTTGGGATAGCGAAGAGCTAGCACATGTATTGGGAAGATTAGAGCAACGAGTGCAGGCTCTGAGAGATGATAAACGTAAACTAAGTGAAAGCTTGAATGTTGACGGTTTACCCTCGATTGAACTGTTAAAACGCTATGCGGAAGCATACAGAAACAAGGGACTGTTTTCGTGGCTTTCTCCTACGTGGCGAGAAGCCAAAAAAGCGGCTTCAGGGTTTAAAAAAAACTGGAAATCACTCGAGCCAAGACATTGCAGCCTTGCTAGATAGAGCTGCTGCTTGGCATGAGGAAAGTAATAAGCTTCTAAGTGACTCTGATTTCCGCTCGCTGCTTCAAGAGCATTTCCAAGGCGTAGATACCGACGTAGAGAAAGTTCGTTCCATGGTCGATTGGTATCAGAAAGTTCGAGCTGAATATGGTATTGGATTTGGTCGTCGAGTGCCGCTTGCTCAAGCTTTGTTCTCGCTTCCTTCTGAGTTTTTACGGGGAATCAATACACTAAACAACGATGGCCTTCGCCAACAAATCGACTCTTTTAACCAAGCCCTGAGAAGGCTTGCATTGGTTTACACTAAAATGGCTGTGTTTACTGCGGACGATGTCGACTTTGCGTCCGACAACAAGCCGCTCGAAACTGCAAAAGTTGAGATTGAGAAAAAGCTTATTTCATGTCAACGATTTCTTGTTGATGCCAATATGTCCCAAGCGTTACTTTGGGAGAAGGTCACTTCGGTCAAACAACTTGATGCTCGGCTTAAGTCATTCCTACATCAAGGGCTCGATGAAAAGTATTTTGGCAACGATGCGCTGTTATCCATACCAGTCTCAGGTCATGTCTCTCCTGAACTTTCTCGTATCACCGCAACGATGGATTTTGTTAGAAAGCTATACAAGCAGTGTTCTTCTCCTGACATTATTTCTCTCGTTAAGCAATGCTCAAACATTGAGTCCATAGCTGAGTTAAGACAAGTAGGCTCTGCGCTTGAAGCGCTCATGCGACGTACGCAGTATGAAGAGTCTGTGTTTTTTGAACTGGTGGGTGGAAATCGCGAACAGTGGTTTGAATACAGTGGTTTCGATATAAAACATGTCATTGAACGCAATGAAAGAGCAGTAGAAAGTGGGGAGTGGTTGGATAGCTGGATAAAGTATCTTTTTGCTAAAGCTCGTATGGAGAAAGGTGGATACTCTCGGCTAAATCAGTACTTGAGCCAAAGTAGCTGCTCGCGTGAACAGGCGCAGAGGGCTCTTAAGTTTGCCACTTATCAAATGCTAGCTCGAGAAATTTACAGAGAGCGTCCTGAATTAACGCAAATGTCTGGTCATGAGCAGGCTGCAATTCAACAACAGTTTGCTAAATATGATGAAGAGCTAAAAATTCTGCAGAGAAAACGTGTTGCCGCTTTGGCTAGTGAAAGGCACATACCGAGCGGTACAAGAGGTGCTAAGGTTGCAAGCTACACGGAAGATGCTCTGCTAGACCATGAGATCAAGAAAAAGACGCGTCATATCTCTATACGGAACCTGGTGTCTCGTGCTGGCCCGACTTTGGTGGGATACAAGCCTTGCTTCATGATGAGCCCTATGGCCGTTGCTAAATATATCCCGCCTGGCAGTATAACCTTTGATATCGTAGTAATGGATGAAGCGTCACAGGTGAAGCCTCAGGATGCACTTAGCTGCTTTGCTCGTGGTAAGCAAATTGTAGTGGTGGGTGATTCCAAACAGCTACCACCTACGTCATTCTTCGAAAAAACAGTGTCGAATAATGCTGAAGATGATCAAGAGGATGTTGGCGTAATAGATGATGCAGAGAGCATTCTTGATGCAGTAAGTGACCATTTCCAAAAGAGACAACTTAAATGGCACTACCGTTCGCGACATGAAAGCCTGATAGCCTTCTCAAACCATCGTTTCTATGAAAATAGCTTGGTTGTTTTCCCATCGCCTTGGGGGCAATCGGATGAATTTGGTATCAAATTTAATCATGTCCCAGAAGGACAGTTTTTGAATAGTGTTAACCACGGTGAATCTCATGCTGTTGTCGCTGCGATTAGGGAGCACCTGCTTTCAAAAACATCAGAGAGTCTTGGCGTCGTTGCAATGAACTCCAAACAACGCGATTACATTGAAGCAGATTTAGAGCTACTGATTGGCAAAGACAAGCTTTTGCGCGAGGCATATGAATCAAATCAACGTAGTGATGACCCTCTATTTATCAAAAACTTGGAAAATGTTCAGGGTGATGAACGTGATGTGATTTTCATCTCTTTCACATATGGGCCTCAGGAAAAAGGTGCGGCAAATATTCCTCAACGCTTTGGTCCGATAAACAGTGCAAGTGGTTGGCGACGACTGAATGTTCTTTTTACCCGAGCTAAGAAACGAATCCAAATTTACAGTTCAATGATAGCTGATCAAATTGTTTCAAACGAAAACAGTAGTTTGGGCGTCACTTCGCTGAAGGGGTACCTTAAGTATGCTCAGCATGGTCAGTTGATTGGATATGATGGTGTCCAACAAAAAGAACCTGATAGTGACTTTGAAATTTCGGTCATGGATGCTTTGGCGAGAAAGGGCTTTGAATGCGTCCCGCAAGTCGGAGTTTCAGGGTTCTTCATCGATATCGCAGTGCGAGACCCAGGAATGCCAGGTAGATACCTAATGGGTATTGAGTGTGACGGAGCAACCTACCACAGCAGTAAATCTACTCGTGATAGAGATCGAGTAAGGCAGGGGGTTCTCGAGGGATTGGGGTGGAATATTCGTCGGATATGGTCAACGGACTGGTTTAAACATCCTGAAGCTGAGTTAAAACCAATTTTTGAAGAACTCAAAAGGCTTTCAACACCTATGAAAGAACAAACCTACGCAGAGTCTGCTTTTGAGGCCAACAAGAAGCTAACAGAAGGACTGAGCCATAAAGCAGCGGAAACACTGGAGATCGCCTTAAATCGTTACAAGTTGGTCATTGAGAAAAAGTATCCAGATACTGAGCCCCATGAGAGGTTACTTCGTCCAGATATGATTGAACACCTGATTATGGACAGGCCGATGACTCATGAGGAATTTACATTGAGAATTCCTGCGTATCTTCGACAGAATACTTCTGTCAAAGAAGCGGCGGATTATCTTGATGATGTCTTGGAGATTATCACTGACTACGAAAGCATTGAGTCTTTCTCTTTAACTAGCCCAGGACAGTACTCGTGATTATGCACTTCGAATATTAAGTTAGTACAATAAAGGGACGTTGGGGAGCCAAGATACATTTAGGTAGACAAGCATGTAAAACGCTAGAAGTGCAAGTTAAACGCCAGTAGGTGGTAGAGTGTATTTCTCATACCACCTTCGCTGCTTTGTGGAACACAGTGATGCTCGATACCTGAGTATGGTCAACTCTATTTCTGTCGATCAGGTCTTGGTTGAAAGAAGTAAAGAGTTGGCCGTTAATCTGATAGATTTTGATAACTCATATAACAATGAATTTAGCTGCTGTAGTCAGTTGAATGATGCCATTCCTGTATAAATCTAAGATGCAGCAATCACTGCGTCTCATCTCCTCAATCTCAAACAAACAACTGCACCGCGCAGTAAAGTAGCGTCGCCGCTAAAGTCATATTGATCGCTTTGCCGTACTTCTGGAATTGTGATTGAAGCAGTTTGCCTGCGATAGCCCAGATCAAGTTGCTGGCTAAAGCGATAAACGCGAGCAGTAGGCTGGTTGCCAAGATCCAGTAGATGTTTTGTGTGTAAGGCAACACGAATGTTGAGATGGATGTTACGCCGTACAGAATGATTTTCACGTTCACGAACTGCAAACCAAAGCCCGTCAAGAAAGTGATGCCCTCAGAATTTTTTGATGTGGTTTTGATATCACTTGTCGCAATTCCCCAAGCTAACCAAATGATATAAGCCGCACCCACCCATGTAAGCCAAGGTGTAATCACAGGAAGCAGGCTGACCATGTGGTAAGTGAAAACGCCACACAACAGCATCAAAACAATGTAGCCGCAGAACATCCCAGAAATGACTTTGGTCGAACGCTTTAGCCCGTGCTGCGTTGCAACACTGAGCGACAAAATGTTGTTGGGGCCTGGCGTGATTGAAGTAATGATGACGTAGGTGAAAAATGCGGTGTAGATGGCACTCATCTCTATCTCTCCTGTTTTTTGTGCACTATACTTCGCGTTAATCAATTAAAAAATTGAATATATTTAAACTAAGAGTTTTAATTTTTCGAACTATTAAGTTAGGAGTTTGGTCATGAATCTAAAGCGTTTCCTTACGTTTAAAACCATTGTTGAGGAAGGCTCATTTCTGAAAGCATCACAAAAGCTTTATTGCACTCAGTCGACAGTGACCTTTCAGATCAAACAGTTAGAACAAGATCTCTCATTGCAATTGTTCGAAAAGATCGGCCGAAAAATGGTGCTGACTCAGGCAGGAGAAAAGATCCTTCCGTACGTTTATGAGCTCGCACGAGTGATGGAAAACATTGAAGGCACGGCACAACAAGAGAGCTCTGAGCCGACAGGGGAGTTGAAGGTTTTAATCGCCGAAACTCAGCTCGCTTATAAAATGGCCAATGTTTTGAAGGAATTCAGAATACGAGCGCCGAATGTAAGGCTCTCTTTGCAATCACAAAACTGCTATAAGATTCGTGATGAATTGATTGCTGATAAAGCCGATTTGGGTGTGTTTTATCGTGTCGGTAATGATGATGCACTCAAGGTGCATGAGTTTGAGCAAGAGCCGCTAGTCCTTGTTGCTTCGTCGCTTTTAACAGGATTGGATTTGCAGAAAAGGGATCAACACATTGATCTGGGGTTCATCAGTAATGGTCCTAAGTGCCTTTTCCGACAGACCTTTGAGAGCATCATCCAAGAGCGCAACATCAGCATCGATAACATGATTGAGCTGAGTAGCATTAACACCATCAAAAACTGTGTAGAGAGTAATATCGGTATCTCTTATCTGCCTCGCTTCACTGTTGAAAAAGAACTGCAAGAGGGCAGTCTGCAAGAGCTAGCGTTTACCGACGCACCGCAAATGATCAAACCGCTGTGTGGCTACCATGCCGGAAAGTGTGTTACGCCTGCAATGGAAGTCTTTATCGACTGTATGCGTAATGCGCACTAGACAGGCT
This sequence comes from Vibrio hyugaensis, assembly GCF_002906655.1. Taxonomy (NCBI): domain Bacteria; kingdom Pseudomonadati; phylum Pseudomonadota; class Gammaproteobacteria; order Vibrionales; family Vibrionaceae; genus Vibrio; species Vibrio hyugaensis. The sequence goes on from NZ_CP025794.1 coordinate 3,418,566, forward strand.
TTTTCCTCAAACCATGAAATTCCTTCATGTTCAACGTGAAGTATTACCAATGTTATTCAAGTAACGAAGCAAGTATAAAAAACAGACTGCTCTGGTGTTAGGCACTGTGACAGCTGTTTTTGAACTGAATTTTCGAAGTAAACGCTGCACAAACTGACGATTGGGAAAATCAAAAAACACAACCATCCCCAAGAACAGAGTTAGGAATCAGTCAGCGTTTATCTAAGGAAATAGGATACCAACTCACCATGAATAACGATTTCAACTTTGCTATTAAGAGCATCCGTTTTGATGAGAACTACCAACCATCAGACAGCACGCGCATCACGACCAACTTTGCCAACCTAGCTCGTGGTGACAGCCGACAAAATAACCTTCGTAATGCACTGCGCATGATCGACAATCGTTTTAACGCCTTGGCACATTGGGATAATCCAAATGGCGATCGTTACAATGTCGAGTTGGAAATCATTTCTGTGGATATGGACATCCAAGGTAGTGGTGAAGCGTTCCCTTCCATCGAAGTGCTTAAAACCAACATTATTGACCGCAAAACCAACGAACGTATCGAAGGCATTGTCGGTAACAACTTCTCTTCTTATGTGCGCGATTACGACTTTAGCGTTCTGCTGTTAGACCACAACAAAGACCAGCCTCAATTTAGCATTCCTGCTGATTTTGGTGAGTTGCACGGCAAGCTGTTTAAAGCGTTCGTGAAGTCGGAATCGTACCAACAACATTTCCAAAAACCGCCAGTGATTTGTTTGAGTGTGTCGGACAACAAGGTTTACCGCCGTACTGAAAACCAGCATCCAGTGTTGGGTTTTGAATACCAGCCAAACGAATCGTCATTGACCGAGCAGTACTTCAAAAAGATGGGCTTACAGGTACGCTACTTTATGCCGCCAAACAGTGTCGCTCCGTTGGCATTCTACTTCTTCGGTGACTTGTTGAATGACTATTCTAACCTAGAGCTGATCAGCACCATCAGTACCATGGAGACGTTCCAGAAGATTTATCGCCCAGAGATTTACAACGCGAATGCGGTAGCCGGCCAGTGTTACCAACCGAATTTGAAGAATCTCGATCACTCATTAACCCAAATCGTTTATGACCGCGAAGAGCGCAGCCAGCTTGCGAAAGAGCAAGGGAAGTTTGCTGAGGAGAATTTCATCAAACCTTATCAAGCGATCCTTGAGCAATGGTCTGCAAATTACGCGTAATCGAAAACGAGAATCTAGAAGGGAATGACGATGAAAACACTATTACCGACTTCAACGGCGGGCAGCTTACCTAAGCCTTCTTGGCTGGCTCAACCAGAGACGCTCTGGTCACCTTGGAAACTGCAAGGCGATGAGCTGATTGATGGCAAACGCGATGCGCTGCGTGTCTCTTTGCAAGAGCAAGAACTGGCAGGGGTCGATATTGTCAGTGATGGTGAACAAACTCGCCAACACTTTGTGACGACCTTTATTGAACACCTTAGCGGCGTAGACTTTGAGAACCGCAAAACCGTGACCATTCGTAATCGTTATGACGCGAGTGTGCCGACGGTTGTTGGCCCAGTAAGCCGAACCAAACCTGTATTTGTGGAAGATGCGAAGTTCTTGCGTCAGCAAACCAAACAACCGATCAAGTGGGCGCTGCCGGGGCCAATGACGATGATCGACACACTGTATGATGATCACTACGATAGCCGTGAAAAACTGGCTTGGGAATTCGCAAAGATCCTCAACCAAGAAGCCAAAGAGCTTGAAGCGGCGGGTGTCGACATTATCCAATTTGATGAGCCCGCATTTAATGTGTTCTTTGATGATGTGAACGAGTGGGGTATTGCTTGCTTAGAACGCGCCATTGAAGGACTCAAGTGCGAAACCGCAGTGCATATCTGCTATGGCTACGGCATCAAAGCCAACACGGATTGGAAGAAGACGCTAGGCTCTGAGTGGCGACAATACGAAGAGGTTTTCCCGAAGCTGCAGAAATCCAATATCGATATTATCTCGCTTGAGTGTCATAACTCACGTGTACCTATCGAACTACTAGAACTTATCCGCGGCAAAAAAGTGATGGTTGGCGCAATTGATGTGGCAACCAACGAGATTGAAACACCAGAAGAAGTTGCAGAAACACTGCGCGAAGCACTTAAGTACGTTGATGCGGACAAACTTTACCCGTGCACCAACTGCGGCATGGCGCCTCTATCTCGTGAAGTTTCAACTGCTAAGCTCAATGCACTCAGCGCAGGCGCAGAGCTCATTCGTAAAGAGTTGGCGGGTTGGTTGAGTCTTTAGCAATACTCAATATTCAGTTATCAACTCCTAGATAAACAAAACCAAGAGTTCGGCTCTTGGTTTTTTTCGGCCTCTTGATTGTTTGATACTGAGTAAAGATAAACAATAGAGTTAATAGATCTCCGAAAAGACTGAAGCTGTTTGAAGGTCAAATCATTCTAAACCAAGTTGTGTTTGTCAGGCAGACTTGTACTTGTAAAGGCTTTACATATAAACCATTCTTGTTGTCTAAATGACTTTTTGTATAGTTAAATCGTTGTTTTGTATAACCTTGAAGCATTTGGCTATAAGAAGTTTGATATAGTCGCTATAACTTAAATTTTATTAACTTTAGTAATTGTTTATTAATTAGATTTGTATGACTTCTGTTGGATTATTGAATGTTTAAAAAAGTTTTTATGCACTTGATTATTGGTGCTGCGATAGTAGTTATTGGTGGGATTTTACATGATTATTTTTACTTGTTTACATTAGGTGATTGGATTTTAAATAGTGGAGTCGTATATGCTATCTTACTATCGATGTTGGTCGTTTTTAAAGTAAAATCTCGAACCTTATTATATTGTGTTTTTGCATGGTTTTTAACGACGTTGATAATTTGCTCTAGATTATTTATTACTCAAGAGCTAACTTTAGATGATGTGACTTTTAATAATAGCTCTGGCACCATTACATATTACAATGGAATTTATACTAATATCTCTATACCTGATAATTTTGGAGGTTTTCCAGTAAAGGCAATTGGAAGATTAGCATTTCTAGATAGAAATTTGGATAAAGTGATAATCCCAGACTCTGTTACTAGTATTGAAAGTGGTGCTTTCCAGCATAACAGGTTAAGTAAAGTTTCCCTTCCTAGTTCACTAATAACTATCGGTGAAGAGGCTTTCGAACGAAATGACTTAACTGTTATTACTATTCCTAGTTCTGTGATTGAAATAGGAAAAGGAGCTTTTTCTGGAAACAATTTAACTAGACTAAATATTCCAGAATCAGTCAAGGATATTGGAGCTGAAGCCTTTTCTAATAATAACATAACTCATGTTACTATTCCTGCCTCTATAAAAACTATAAAGGAAAAACTTTTCGATAGGAATGAACTAACACGAATTATTATTCCTAACTCGGTTACTTCGATTGAATATAGAGCATTTGCAAATAATAACCTAAATACTGTAGATATACCAAAGTCTGTAACAGAAATAGGTACTATGTCATTTGCTTACAACAATATAAAAAACATATCACTACCTCATACCCTGACTCACATTGGTTCTGCTGCATTTAACAATAATGTGATTGTTGAAATAAATAGGAGACAATCTGATGGGATAATTTATAGTAGGAATGTTGATGGATCTGATGATAAATCAAGTGTCATCTCCTATGGCAGCAATGCTACCAATCTTACTATTCCGGATACAGTAACTGCTATTGGTGAAAGAGCTTTTGCATATAATAATTTAGAGTCTGTGATTATTCCAGATTCGGTCAGATTCATAGGTCACTGGGCATTTCGTGATAACAAAATTTCTTATTTGAAACTAGGGAATTCTATTGAGAATATAAATTATCGAGTATTCGCTGAAAATGATCTGAAGTCCGTTATTATTCCCAATAATATAGTGACGATTGGTTCCGGTGCATTTGCAAATAATCAGCTTACCAATGTTACTATACCAGACTCTGTCACAAAAATTGGATATGCGGCATTTGAAAGTAACAAACTAACTAGCCTCAATATTCCTGACACAGTGCTTGAGGTTGGGACCTCTGCATTTGAAGACAATAATTTGAATAGTTTAGTCATTTCTAGTTCAGTTAGCCGAATTAATGAACGGACATTCAGAAAAAATAAACTTGTCAATTTAACCATTCCTGATTCTATAAAAAATATTGATTCTAATGCATTTAGTTTAAATAATATTAGAGATGTCCGGATACCTAATACTGTAGTTAATTTGAATGCTAGTGCGTTCGATGATGATGTTAAGATAATCAACGCTGTTGAATGACAGTTTAACATGCGTCAAGAGATACCAGGTATCAAGCTGTTGCTGGAAAGAGGAAGTGGGTACTAGGTGCGATTAAGGTTTATAGTTTGCCCCCTTATAGGCTGTCTCTTATACACAAATCCCCAAGCTTGTAGCTTGGGGATTTTTTTTGAACTCTTTCACGTGTGTGCGATCTGATCACTTAGTAATCCTTACTGAAACACTAAGATGACACACTCAGACGCTAAACTTTGGGCACAAGAACAATTTGGACAAGCACAACTTAAAGACCCTCGAAGAACACAACGCCTCATCAGTTTAGCGACTTCCATTGCTAATCAACCAGGAGTCTCCGTGGCTAAACTTCCTTTTTCTCCCGCCGATATGGAAGGTGCATATCGCTTTATCCGCAATGAAAACATCGATGCAAAAGACATCGCAGAAGCAGGCTTTCAATCAACTGTATCCCGAGCTAACGAGCATGAGGAATTACTCGCGCTTGAAGATACAACAACGCTCAGTTTTCCGCATCGAAGTATAAAAGATGAACTCGGGCACACGAATCAAGGCGATAGAATTCGAGCTCTCCACGTACATTCGACGTTACTTTTTGCACCACAAAGTCAGACCATTGTTGGCCTGATAGAGCAGCAACGATGGAGCCGAGATATTACTAAGCGTGGGCAAAAGCACCAACACGCGACTCGTCCTTATAAGGAGAAAGAGAGTTACAAATGGGAGCAAGCTTCTCGCCGTGTCGTTGAACGCCTAGGGGATAAAATGTTAGATGTTATCTCGGTCTGTGACCGAGAAGCTGACCTATTCGAATACTTAACTTATAAACGTCAACATCAGCAGCGTTTTGTCGTTCGTTCAATGCAAAGTCGTTGTCTAGAAGAGCACGCAGGCATACCTGTTTATTATGTTGGTTGCCTTGAGCAAGGGACATCAAAAGACAAGTTAGCATGGCACCTCTTGACGTCGGAGCCAATAAACAACGTTGAAGACGCTATGAGAATTATCGGTTATTACGAGCGCAGATGGCTGATTGAAGATTTTCATAAAGTCTGGAAAAGTGAAGGGACAGATGTGGAGTCACTCAGGCTACAAAGTAAAGATAACTTAGAGAGATTAAGTGTCATCTATGCCTTTGTTGCTACGCGTTTATTGGCGTTACGCTTCATTAAAGAAGTTGATGAGCTAACGAAAGAAAGTTGTGAAAAGGTATTGGGCAAAAAAGCTTGGAAGCTACTGTGGTTGAAACTAGAAAGTAAGACGTTACCTAAAGAAGTGCCCGATATGGGCTGGGCGTACAAAAATCTCGCTAAATTAGGCGGTTGGAAAGATACCAAGAGGACGGGTAGAGCTTCAATAAAGGTGCTTTGGGAAGGATGGTTTAAACTACAAACCATCCTTGAAGGCTACGAACTCGCAATGTCTCTTGATCACTAGACTTGTGATCAAGAGACAGCCTTATAGGGGGCGATTAAAATGCACGCCTTTGCTGGTTGATTTTTACTAGAACCAACCTTTTAGTCGATATCGAAGTTCTTCATCTCAGGATGCTTCAACAACATCACGCGAATCCAGTGGTGTACCACCCACATCACCATTGCGGTGAGCATTACCGCTACGAATATCGAACTGAATCGGTACAAGATGGAGAAGAACGCGTCTTTCTGCTCAGGCACCAATGATGTGGTCAGTGGAACGGAGAGGGCAGACATCGCCGAGAACGCAATGGCGGCTTTGACTTGTCCTTTCGTTAGCCACAAACAGAATGGCCCCATAGCGATAGTAAACGCCAGCCAGAACAGCAACCCATGACCAAACCAACTGCCCAAGATTAACTGCACCGCCATACCCGCGATACAACCCAGCGCTGTACCGATGATGCGGATTTTCGCCATGGCCATTGAGCCTGCCAATGTCATTGGCGTTAGGATGATGAGGATCGAAGCCTGCGCCGAAAGTGAGTCGTACAAATCACCTATTTGGAATACCAAAAATGCCGCCATCGCCACCACCCAACCCATGGCTACTTGGCTGATGTAGTCGATATCGCTTTTTACCGGCGTGGTCATTTCTGTTTGCAAGATCTTCGATTCTGGCTCTGGGAATAGCCAATAGGCGAGGGCACAAACAAAAATATTGCTGAACGAAATCACCCAAAGGTTGACGTTGAACTCTTCAATATCCATGAAATCGTAACTCGCGAAGTTCAGCACGATCGAGCCAACCAATAAGCCCATGTAGCCAAACAGATAGGTTTTTGGGTTCATCATTGCGATGCATTTAAACAGCATCATAATGCCCACCGCCGCGAACATCAGTGTGGGATGGAACTGTAAGTATTCGAGAATAAAGGTGGCTTGAACCGTGGTCCAAACCGCAGAGAACAACACCATCAAGACGAGTGGCAGACTGAAGTGGTCCATACGGCCGAGCACGAACAGTGGCAGCATGACGGCAAAGAAACCGTAAGACCAACCAAAGATCATGCTCAACGCCAAACCCATTGAGCAGCCAAACCAAATGCGTAAGGTTTTCATCGCAGCCGCCTAGTAGATAAAGTGGAACCAGCTAGCAAGGTAGATTTGAACTTGTGCCATCATTGCCCAGAACGGACTGTTGTCTGGGTAAAGAACGATAGTGGCACGAGAACCGACGAACAGAGAGGAAGGTAAGGCTTCTTCGCTGGTAAGGTTCACGCGAGTGCGCTGCGCATCACGTATCCAACGGTTGTTCACTTCAACTTTGGTCAATGCACCGTTTGGAGTTTGCTGTGCAGCGGCAACGCCGTAATCTCGGCTAGATAGGTCGAAGTCATAAACCGAACCTGGGTTAGCATCAAACGCAACCATGGCGTGGTAACTGTTGTCGACGCCCGCTACCGATTTCTCACGAAAATCCGCAGCAACCCACATTGATCCGGTTGGTACAAAGGTAAGCAATGGCATGTTGGTGTTTGCCATGGTGCCGACTTCCAATTGCAGGTTAGTTACTACGCCGTCACTTGGAGCAAGGACTGCGGTATTAGTTAGGTCGAGTTGAGCTTTCTCAATACCGTTTTGAGCAATGCGTACTGCGGTGCTTTGGCCTTTTTTGTCCCCAAGTTGTGCTTCAATCACTTTCAAGTTTTGTTGTTCTGCTTTGAGCGCAGCTCGTGACACTTGGTTTTGTGCGTAGGCACTGTCTAAGTTGGATTGAGAAATGACTTTTTGCTTCGACAACTTTTGTAAACGTGAGTACTCACTGTGCGCGTTGTTGTAAGTCGCTTGAGCACGAGCAATGTTTGCCAGTGCAGCTTCCCGCTGCGAATACAGTGTTGCTTCTTTCTCGTAGGCGGATTGCAGTGAAAGCTGCGCTTGTTCTAAAGCGATTTTGTATTTACGAGCATCAATGGTGAACAGCACATCGCCTTTGTGTACAGACTGGTTGTTGGCAATCAGCACATCGGTCACTTTACCTGAAACTTCTGGTGCAACTTGCACCACGTAACCTTGGACTCGCCCTTCGGTCGTGATTGGAGCGTGTCGATCCGCAATGATGATGTAGAAAAATAGTACAATGAACAGGACAATAAGTGTTCGCATCCAGTGTTTGAATTTATGATCTGCCGTCATAATAGATACCTGAATTTATGGTGCTCGTAAGCAAATTAGACAGGCGATTATAGAGAACTTGGTCACAATTCAGTAGAATGACAATAAGCGCATGAATGACCTAAAAGTAGGACAATGAACGTTAGTTTTGATGATCTTCACCTGTTTAGCCAAACCGTTGTGCACGGTGGTATCAGTGCTGCGGCAGAGGCGAACCAGTTACAACGCTCCAAAGTGAGCCGCAGACTACAGGAATTGGAGAAAGCGCTGGGCTGCCAATTGCTGATTCGAACCACGCGAACCATAGAGCTTACCGAGCACGGCAAGCGTCTGTTTGAGCTGGTGGTGCAACCCATAGAGCACATTCAACAAGGTTTGAATGTGATGCATGAATACCAACAAGAGTTGACGGGTAAAGTGCGTGTTGCGATTCCCTCTGCATTGATGAGCTCGGCGGCGTTTAATTCGATCATTAACGAATATACGACCCGTTACCCTGAGATGTCGGTAGAGATTGAGAACCACCAAGAGAGTGTCGATCTTAAGCGACAAGCGTTTGATCTTCAGCTTTTACCGAGCGTGGCGAAAGTCTCGGACGACAGCTATGTTCAGTTCAGCTTATTGCCTTACCGCAGTCACTTTGTCGCTTCCCAAGCTTACTTAGATGCCCATCCCCCTCTAAAGAGCATGGACGATTTAAAGCATCATCGTTTGCTGACTAACCGATACAATGCCGGGTTGTTAGATCCAGAATTGCACGTGGCGGTTAGGTCGGACGATTTGAACTTGCTGCGGTTAATGGCGATTACAGGTAACGGCATCGCCTTTATCCCGCAAGTACACTCTAAGCCAGCTTTAGAAGACGGCCAGTTAGTCGAAGTATTGCCAGAGTTCACGCACCCTAAACAACATCTGACGTTGATTTACCCGTCTAATCTGTTTTTACCCAACAAGGTCAAAGTGTTAATCGAACTGTTTCGAGAGCGATTCAAATAGCGTGAGCGGACAATAATTTTGCGAGTTTGCCCATCTGATTATGCTGGGCTTCTGGTACATTCTTTATATTCAAATGCTTGAGCAGAGTGATGCTCTTGTCGCTCATAGGAGATGAGAATGTTATCGAAGAATACCACGGGTCTAATTGTTGTCGACGTTCAGGGTAAACTGGCAACGCTAATGCACGAAAGCGAAACGCTGATTGAGAGTACGACTAAGTTAGTCAAGGGCGCAAAGGCTCTCAAGCTTCCTATTGTTTGGCTTGAGCAAAACCCAGACCGATTAGGTCCGACGGTAGAACCGATTCGTGAAGTGCTCGCGAAAGATCACTTACCCATCGCCAAGTACACCTTTGATGGTTGTAAAGAGCCGACATTCAAACTCGCGGTAGAAAACGCCAAAGTCGATACTTGGTTGGTTTGTGGTATCGAAGCGCACATTTGTGTGTATCAAACCGCGGTGTCGCTGCGTCAAATGGGTTACAAAGTGGAACTGGTGACGGATTGCGTTTCTTCTCGAACGCCAGCCAACAAAGCGCTCGCGCTTGCAAAACTGACTGCGAATGGCGTTGGCCTAACAGGCGTAGAAATGTGTTTGTATGAAATGGTAGAAGATTGCCGAGCACCAGAGTTTAAAGAGATCTTAGGGCTCATCAAATAATAAACAATGGCAGAGACGAAGATGGAACTGAGAGCATTTGAAAAGGAAGATTACGAGGCACTCATCCGTTGGATTGATTCAGAGCAACTGCGCTATCAATGGGGTGGGCCAAATTTCAATTTCCCTCTAGACCACCAACAGATTAGCCTCCATTGCGCGAAACCTGAAGTCTTCCCGTTTATGCTCGTTTTTGACGGGAAGCAGGCTGGCTATGTTGAGCTGTTTAAAGAGTCTCAATCCCAATTTAGAATTTGTCGTGTTTTTGTTTCCAATGATTTTCGAGGGAAAGGTCTTTCGAAAGTCATGCTCACGCAGCTCATCGAACTGTCTCAAACTCAGTATCATGCTCAAGTCTTGTCGTTGGCGGTCTTTGAACGTAACACCGTGGCCAAGAATTGTTATGAATCTCTTGGGTTTGAAGTGACGTCGCGTGAATCAGGAGAGCGTTCTTTTGATGGCGAGATCTGGGATTTGTTATTCATGGAAAAGCGTTTTTAGCACGAATATAATCCCCCTTACTATCCACAAATTCAGGAAGAAACAAACACCACAACGTGAGCAGTATGAGTTTGTATTCATCTCCCCTGACGATATCGGCCAGCCAAGGGAAACACGTCTTATTATGGCTTACGCTTCGTCATGTGTATGACTCGAATCTTCATATGGATAGAGTGCGGCATTAGTCTCATCCAACCCTTCCGGCTCAAACTGATAGCCTGACCCCATGCTCATGTCTTTGTACTTCACCAACATCTTTTCAATAACGAGAGACTGAATACGCAGAGGATCTTTTCCTAACGTTGAGGCGATGTATTCACTGAACACCTGAACCGTCACGTTATGCTTTTGTACGTTTGGTTTTGTACCAGTTTTCACTTGAATGACGAGGTTTTTTTCGTTCTCAGATATTTGAGTTAGATGCGCTTTAAACTTGTCATTGTAAACGTTGGATGTTGCCTTTAATCGGAGCTTGTTGATTCTTGGATACTGACTTTCGAGTTCGTCATCGAGCTTTTGGTGCAGCTTCAGATCTTTTAACGCAATGGATTTTTGCTGATCAATGCTGTTGAAGAACTTCATTTCGTTGGAGACATCAATATCTTCTGAAGAAGAGATAAATGCAGGGTCAAACAACACATTGCGGTTGAGCATAGTAAACTGTTCGATCGGTCGGCCTTTTACTGCCCCTTCATTGAGCAAGCTGTTTGGTGCTTTTGCGCCTTTCTCGTAGGTGTCACCACTTGTGACGCCAAGTGCAATATACAGCGTGGTATCGTCTTTGACTTCTGACGTTGCCTCTTCTGCGGCTGAGATAAGATCCATTTCAGACATGAGTACGTTGCAGTCCATCATGGTGATTTTTTTAAGTTGGTTGAGTTTGCAAAAATCCACGACAGCTTTTCTTGTTGCACCGAAACCAACGGTACCGGACTCGAATGACCACCCAACCAAACCTACGCCAGCGGCTTGAAGTAGTGTCCCCATTTGCTCTTGATATAAGTTCAGCTCACTTTGGTGGACGAACAGATAGACGGGGCGACTCATCCCCTCAGTGTACCAATACAGTTCTTGCAGCTTTTCTTTGGATTTAAACTCTTCCGGCATTCCGACAGAAGGTACCATTAACGCGGTACCTGAGTTGGATTGAGGTGGGATCTTAATATCAAATTGAGACATACTTTCCGAAGCAGAATCTCGGCTTTGTTGCCGAGTTTGCATTGGGCTTGGATCATTGATTTGTCGGCGATAATAAACGCGCTCTAGCTCATCAAAGTTATTTAAAACCTGATCGACGGTGACTGGCTCGTACTTCAATGCGCCGGTGTTGTCGTTAACGACATAACGGTAGTTAAAACGAATCAGCGCTTCTGGCGGTCTGTCTTGGATTGCCAAGTCATTTTCTTCAACGTGGTTTTGCCAGTTGAGTTGGAACTCGTTCCACTTCGCTAAGTTTTGAACGTATCGTAGTCGTTTCGTCGGAGCGCCTTCTTGTGAGTGGTGAGACGCGTCATTCTTTCTTTTTTTTGTTTGGCTTGGAGAAGAAGCCGGTTGGTTATTTTCACCGTACATAAACGTGTTCACTTTTTTGAATTCAGGCGACGATAGGCTGATTTTTATCGTATTGGCGTTTGGGTAGGCGCTTTTTTCGAGCGCAGCTGGCGACCGTTAAGTCTTTGATACACTGGTTATATGCGTCAGTTGTATGCCGTCTTCAATAAAAGAAACGGCCACACGTAACAACCGATTTTCCACCTTCTGTACATTCAACACAGGTGTATTCTGTGACAAGTTGGAATGGTTAAAGATATTGATGACGGTTGATGGTTGGTTTGCACCGCAATACTCGCCCCATACATCTCGCTTTGAATATTTTCCCCAAATATCCCCAAGCGGATAGGCATGTCCGACGATGAAGTCGTTCTGTGGGCAACTTTGGTCAGAATTGCCCGTTGCTTGAGCCGGCTGCGTAATGTTGACCGTTAGCACATCGCCAACTTTTAATGAAATAGGATCACTTTCAAACGTCGAATTGAGTTTGAGCAGCGCTTTTGCTGACAAACCGTAGAGAGGAGCAATGTCTGTCCACCATTCTTGTTTTCCGTCGTCTTTTGTTCTCACCTTATGATTTTTTATGTGGACGGGTTTAATGTCCGATTCAGTGGCTGCTTTGGTTCGTGGCAGCAAAGGCTGCTTCCCCACAGCTTTAAGTGCAGCAATATCGATTAAAGTGGCGTGTTGATCGAGCCAAGTTTGGTTGATTTCTGCAAGCGCGTCATTGGTGAGTTTTTCGCGACGATAGAAAATATGTTGCGCTGCTGCCTTCTTACCTTCAATAGCGACAGGGGCGAGTATCATGTTAAACGTTTTTGGGCTAATGAGCTCATCTGTCATGCCGTTGGCCGTAGAAGCCGTCACTTGCCAAGAGAATTTATCATTCCCTAGGATCGCCATTTCATACATTAGCTTCCCATCATGGAAATAATAGTAATAACCTTGCGCTGCCCATCCTAATAACCCCTTGGTTTCTACCGCTGGAATAAATGGTAAGAACTCAGCATTAATATATTCACTACCAACTGGCTTGGGGGTGATTTTAAATTTTTGATTCAGGCCGATGTCTTGAAAAAGTTCATGTAAAAGGGTTTTGTCTTCGGCTTCGAAACATTCGGCTGATAACACCGTGCAGAGTGATGGTTGATTTTGCTCCAATTTGCTCCAGCGTTTTATCAACGGTTCATTTTGTGTTTTCGCTAAAGAAAAAACACCAGACTGCAGGGTATTTAAGTCATCTTTGGGAGCATGAATTTTTATTCGACATTCGAATCCAGCCTCGGCTTGAGATTGACTGTTGCTAACGACAGAACCGTAGCTTGCTTGAGTCGCGTTCTTTGACGTTGATGAGTAGTTTGTGCGCGAGCGGTTACTTGACGAAGACGTTACTGGGTCGATAAGTGGCGCGTAGCCAGCTCCCCTCACACGTGTTGATGTTGGACGCTTCATTAATATCGCCTCTTGAATTTAATTGGTGATAGCTTAGCGGCAAATAAAAGAACGCACTATAGACAAAACAACCAATTCCTTTTGCTTACTTACTAAATCTATAGTCAGAACGAAAGTCACGCAGGGTAAGGTATTTAATGATAATAATGTTTTTTAAAGCGAGGAGGTGATGCAATAAATATTATTAATGCGAAGGGAGGGTAGATATATTTAAGGTTTATTTTAGCAAAGCGTGAAGCGCTAATTATTGGTTATTATTGACGAAAGCTTAATAACCAATAACTGCTAATCACTCACTCGCGCTGCGGCTTATTAGAAGTACTAACAAGCTTATTCAAACTCTCTTTGGTATCTCGGCAGCATGGATTCATTGCCAAGCAACCCGCCTTGATGGATATAGATGAGCGTTTTGTTTTCGTTTTCTGCTAACCACGGCTGCAAACATTGCCACATGTAAGGATCATAAAGCAGGTCAAACTCGAGGTTGGTATGGTCGTACAAGGCATTCCAGGTTTCGTAGTCGCTTTGGTATAAACGGCCAAAATGGTGTTTATTGCGCACCGAAAGTATGGTTGGGTGGTTTTCAGTTTCCAGTGTATTGAATTGCTCAGTAAGGTAGTCGGCATCCCCTACGCAAGCACAGGTAAGGACTTCGATTCCATGTGGCTTTAGGTGTTTACTCAGGTACAACGCGGTGGTTCCTGTTCCCGATGGCAACGCTACGGCAAACTGTTTTTTGCCTTCAAGGCGTGTCCAATCAAGCAGTTCACGCGCCAGTTGTTTTACCCCGGCTTCGGCAATCGTCGCTTTTCCGCCTTCTGGGACAACCAAGGTTGTGTCGTCCAACCCACGTACTTGCTCGATATATTCGGTTGGATGCAAAGTGGACTCGATGTCCTGCATCGCCGTGATATTCATACCTAAATCGAGCGCGCCTCGATAGTTGCCGATAGGGGAGTCTTTAAGCCAAGACGGAATATGTTGAACGTAGAACTCGAAGTTCCAGCCTTTGATTTGCGCCAGAGCGGCAAGGGAATACATCGCGTTGGATTGAGCTGAACCGTAACTGATGAGTGTTTTGATTTGGCTATTTTGCGCTTCCATCAGCGCCATAAATTTACGTGCTTTGTTGCCCGAAAAGTGAGAATGAAGCATGTCATCACGTTTAAGAAAAAAGGTGTGACCGTAAAAGTTATGTTGAGTTATCGGGCTTTCAGAGAGTTTCATGCTACTGCTGACGTGTCCAACCACGCGACCTGCCGTTCAAAAGGGCGCGTAGTGTAACGCCATTAAATCCAGATCAAAAGTCTGTGTTTGAGCGGTAGCCGGATTCGACTTCTTGTTAAAGTGGCAACCTTTCTTCACGCCCTGTTTCAGTTGATGTCCTTTTTTGAGTGTTTTTTCTTTGTGACATTCTTAACGTTCCTCGCCTTTCAAGGTTAAGACACGTAAACTACGCCGCTTATTTCAACTCAATCAGAAGGCTTGGTTTTGCAAACTCTAGAACAATTAAAAACAGGACAATTAGTAGGAACGAAACAACTGAAGTTGGCGGACGGGCTAACTGAGTTTCCTATGGAAATTTTAGAGCTTGCAGAAACGCTTGAAGTGTTAGATTTATCTGGTAACGCACTGTCAGATTTGCCACAAGAACTGGAACAGTTGACCAAGCTAAAAATCATCTTTGCTTCCAACAACCAGTTCACGCACTTACCAGAAGTCATAGGCAAGTTGCCAAACCTAGAAATGGTTGGCTTTAAAACCAACAAGATCAAAATGGTGAGTGAAGCCTCACTACCAACTCAGTTACGTTGGCTTATTCTGACCGATAACGAGATTGAAGTTCTCCCAAACAGTCTGGGTGAAAGACCGTGCCTAAGAAAGCTTGCACTTGCGGGCAATCGCATCAAGCAACTGCCAAACAGCATGGAAAACTTGGTTAATTTGGAATTGATTCGTCTCTCTGCGAACCAGCTAGAGCAGTTCCCTGATGTGTTGATGAAGCTGCCTAAGTTGGCGTGGTTTGCTTTTGCAGGTAACCCATTCTGCAAACATCCATCGTCGCTAGACAGTGTGCCGAAAGTGACCACAAACAGTTACTCGCTTAACCATGTTCTCGGGCAAGGTGCGAGTGGCGTGATTTCTCATGCTAACTGGACTGATGCTCAATACGACTTCCCGAGTGAAGTTGCGGTAAAAGTGTTTAAGGGCGAAGTGACCAGTGATGGTTACCCACATGATGAACTTGAAGCATGCTTGCAAGCAGGGCATCACAACAACTTGGTGAAATCCATCGCACAAGTCGATGATGGCAATGAACTGGCGTTGGTGATGGAGCTGATCCCAAACAGCTACTACAACTTAGGTTTGCCGCCAACGTTGGAAACCTGCACCCGAGATACGTTCCTACAAGGGTTTACACTGACAGTCGAGCAAGTCAATTCAATTGTTGAGCAGATGGTGGACGTATTTAATCACCTGCACGACAACAAGGTGTGCCATGGCGATTTGTATGCGCACAATACTTTGGTGAATGAGCGAGGTGAGATGATCTTCGGCGACTTTGGTGCGGCGAGCATTTACGGTTACTTATCGGACGAACAGCAAGCGGCAATCCGAACCATTGAATCGAGAGCGTTGAAGTACTTTATCGAAGATATGTTTTCTGTGTGTGAAGTGTCGGAATCGGCATCACAGGCATTCAATCGACTCGCTGCGCTTGCGGCATAAGACTTTATTTAACCGCGAAAGGTCGACAGACTATAGAAAGAGGTATCGAATTGCTCGTTTTAATACTGAGCCAATGAGATACCTCTTAATTGAACCAAGTGCTGAGGAAGTTACTCTGAGCAAGTCTCTTGATGCTCTGACGCAAGATCAATCACCGCCTCACAACCACCTTCTGGATGTGTTCCAATCTTAAATTGCCAGCCATAGCGTTGGCACAAATCGTCCACAATCATCAAACCTAATCCGTGCCCATCAGAGTGCGGAATGGTCGAAAAGCCTTCACCTTCGTCACGCACCGAGATGGTGTTCTCATCCATGCTGACATGAATTGACCCCGAAGGTGTCGCAGCGATGCCGTTGCGAATCAGGTTGCCAAGAATAATGGTCAACACGGCATTGGTCGCGCGCGTTCTTGGGTTACCGTCGATCTGTACATCAAAGCTGAGTGCTTTCTCATCCGCCTGAGCTTGGCTTTGGAAGATGATTTGGTTGAGTTCTTCTTCGGTGACGCTGCGCACTGGTGAATCATCTGCATTACGCTCGTAACGTACTAAGCCGAGTAGGGCATCCACCATGGTCGACATCTGCTGCGTCGCATCTTGAATTCGGTTCACTTGGCGAGTCTGGAAATCCGTGTTCGCACTTCTCGCCAGTAAGCTGCTTGAGCCTTTCATCACGGTTAACGGTGTACGCAGTTCATGGCTCGCGTATCGTGCAAAGGCTTGCTCACGCTTGATGACTTGGTTGATTTTATGGCGGTACTCATTCAACTCATCCGCAAGGGTTTGGAACTCTTTGGCCGAGCCCTCGGGCACACTAAAGGTCTGCGTGGCATCGCCTTGGTGATGATCGAGTTGAGTTTTGAGCGCATTGACGGGTTCAATCAAGCGCTGTGATAAGCGCAGCAACAGACTACCAAACAGGAACACCAGCACGGCGACAATCGATAACACCATAGCGACGACGAGAATGAATTCCTCTGAGGTGATCTCGATTTCATCAATCAAGGAAACCAGAATCACAGGATGTTCAACGCCTTTATAGGTGTAAGTGCTCATGTAAACCATGCGCGAGTATTCACCGTCTTCTACTTCATCGAGAAAGTGTTTTTGACCAATCAGGTATTTTTGGTAGCGCTCGGCTACCAGTGAGATGTCGTTGTAAGCGGTGGTCAGCAGGTCAAGCTGAATACTGCCTTGCTCTGGATGGGACTGGAAATGTTCAATCGCCTCTTTTTTGTCGACCATAATACGACGCTCGCCCACGCGGTCTTCAGACCATAGCAAGGAGCCGGTAATCAACAAAAAGCAGAAGATGCCAATCACGACTGACACCAAAGAGAAAAACAGAGCGAGTCGCCCTGTCATACTTTGTGTGCTTTGCGTGCTGGCAAGTAAGCGATTGATCATGCACCTGTCTCCAAGCGGAAGCCAACTTTCGGCACGGTGATAAGCACATGTTGTTCAAATGGCTTATCAAGTTGGTTGCGAAGTTGGTAAATGTGGCTGCGCAGAACGTCGTTGTTCGGCTCGTTCTCTCGCCAAAGTTGGAAGGCGACTTCTTCACGCGTCACCACATCCGGTGCGCTTTTTACAAGCATTTCCAGAATGGTGTAAGTGGTTGGGTTTAGCGCCAGCAGTTTATCTTGGCGGTAAGCTTTACGTGTTTTTTGGTCGATAGAAACTTCACCGTATTCCAACTTGCTCGACGCGACGGTACCACGGTAACGGCGGATCAGTGCCATCATGCGCGCTTCAAGAATATCCAGATCGAAAGGTTTGGTCAGATAGTCATCGGCACCGTGTTGGAAGCCTTTGAGCATATCGTCGCGGTTATCAAGCGCGGTCAGCATAAGTACCGGTGTGTTGTTGCCCGCATCGCGAAGTTTATTACACATGGTTAAGCCATCCATGCGTGGCAACATGAGATCGAGCAAGATGATGTCGAAGGTGTTTTCCATCGCCAGTTTCAGGCCGAGCTCGCCGTTGTCTGCATAATCGAGTTCCATACCTGCACACTCAAAATAATCGAACAACATGCCTGCGATTTCTCGATTATCTTCGACTAAAAGTACGCGTTTCATGTATTTCTCTCCAAGTGTGCGGGTTTTCGAAAATAAGACTTCGTCTTAACCGAACATTATTCACTAAGAACGTGAAAAAGATGTCAACAACATCTCTTTCACATTGATGTTTGTAGACTGGATTCATTCATCGGATTTAGTGGAAGAGTAGCATGTCAACCTTCAACATTCACGCTGCAGCCTTTTCAAAGGTGAGCCAAAACACTGAGCCTAAAACAGTTTTGTCTGTTGTGGTGCCATTCTTTAACGAGCAAGAAGTCTTGCCTGAATTTCATCGTCGTTTAGCCGCCGTTTTGGATGAAATGCCAGAACGTTGTGAAATCGTTTATGTCGACGATGGCAGCAAAGACGACAGCCTAATGATCGCGCAAAACTTTTCTCAATCTTCTAGCGACGTTCGTTGTATTGCATTAAGCCGTAACTTTGGCAAAGAGTCCGCCATGAGTGCGGGTTTGGAACACTGCCAAGGTGAAGCGGTGATCGTGATTGATGCCGACTTGCAAGACCCGCCGGAGTTGATCCCGCAAATGGTATCAAAATGGCGTGAAGGGTATGACGTGGTGAACATGCAGCGTAGTGAACGCCATGGTGAAACTTGGTTCAAACGTTTCTCGGCCGCTTGCTTTTACAAGTTGCTTAACAGCATGGCGAAATTAGATGTACCGGAGAACGTGGGCGATTTCCGTCTACTGAGCGCAAAAGTGGTTAAACACATCAATGCGCTACCAGAGCGTAACCGATACATGAAGGGTATTTTCTCTTGGCCGGGTTTTAAGCAAGTGACGGTTCAGTTTGAGCGTGACGCTCGTTTCTGTGGTGAAACCAAATGGAACTACCTCAAGCTGGTTGGTCTCGCAATGGACGGCATTACCTCGTTTTCCATTCGCCCTTTGCGCTTAGCGACACTTGCCGGTGCGTTAGTGGCGTTCAGTGCCTTTATCTACGGCGCATTCATTGTGATGAAAACTGTTGTGTTTGGTGAGCCTGTTACTGGCTACCCATCCATGATGGTCGTCCAACTTGCATTGGGCGGTGTGCAATTGCTGTCGATTGGTCTTTTAGGTGAATACATTGGCCGCATTTTTGTCGAGACCAAGCAACGTCCTCTTTATCTTGTTCAGTCTGTTTATGAGCAGCCTGCAAAACATCAATCCATCCAAACCATGAAGTTTAAACTGGGAGAAACCGCGTAATTATGAGTATTAATAAAACCCATCTGTGGTTGTTGTTGGCGTTTGCTCTTTTACTCCGTCTTATTTCACTTGCCGCTTACCCTTTGATGGACACCACAGAAGCCCGCTACGGCGAAATGGCGCGCTTAATGGTGGAAACCGGCAACTGGCTTACCCCACAGTTTGATTACGGCGTGCCTTTTTGGGGGAAACCACCCCTGTTCACGTGGATGAGTGCTTACGGCATTGAGCTGTTTGGATTGAATGAATTTGCAGTGCGCTCGCCTCATTGGTTAGCGGGTGTTGCGACGATTGTTTTTGTTGCTTTCATGGCGCATCGTGCAGGCTTTAATGCAGTCATCGCAGCGTTGGTATTGGCGACGTGTGGCATCTTTTCAATTGCGGCGGGCGCAGTGATGACCGACATGGCACTGACGTTGGCAATGACCATGGCGATGGTCGGCTTTTACTATTGCTGGCTCGGCAAAGACAAACACAGCCGATTGTGGGGTTATCTCGGTTTCTTTGGCTTGGCTTGTGGGTTGTTGGCAAAAGGTCCCGTAGCGATAGTAATTATGGGCATCGCAGTATTTCCTTGGCTTGTGATTCAGCATGGTTTCTTTGGCGCTTTTAAAGCCTTGTGGCAGCGGTTTCCTATCGTATCGGGTTTGGCGCTTATGCTGGCGGTTGCTTTGCCTTGGTACATCATGGCAGAAATGGCGACGCCTGGATTTATTGATTACTTTATTGTTGGTGAGCACTTTAAGCGTTTTGTTGTCAGCGGTTGGGAAGGGGACCTGTATGGCTCTGCTCATGATCAACCACGTGGGATGATCTGGGTATTCTGGCTGCAGTCGGCTGCGCCTTGGTCGATTGTATTGCCTATCTTGGCGTGGAAACGTCGTAAGGTACTCAAAGCCATTGAAACGGATCATCAAGGCCTATTTAGCTTCCTGATGTGTTGGCTGATTTCTCCAATGATCTTGTTCACCATGGCTGGGAATATTTTGCCTGCTTACGTACTACCGGGTGTGCCTGCGTTGGGTATCTTAATTGCGATGCTGGTGGATAAACACGATTTTAAATGGTTGACCGGAACGGCGGCGGTGTTACCAGCCCTGCTTATGATTGCGATGTTGGTTTTGAATATGGGCAAAGCAGACAGCCGCAGCGACCGCATAATCTTCGCGCAAATTAATGACAACGCTCCGGTATTTTACATTGGTAAGCGCCCGTTCTCAGGCCAGTTCTATAGTCATGGTCAGGCGAAAAAGCTTGAAGATAAGAGTGACTTAAACGACCTGAAGAAATTCCACCTGATTGGTAAATCGCAGCAAGTGGATAGCATGATTCATGAAAATGCGTTGAGTTGTACCAACGAGTTCACAGCAAAGTCGAAACGCTCACTCTACACCTGTGTGGTTGGGTAACGGAATGCACAAATTAATCAGGTTTGCTCTGGTTGGTGGTGTTGGCTTTATGGTCGACACCCTTATCTTTTCTGTGTTGTTCCATTGGTTTGGTCTGGAGCTGATGCTGGCTCGTGGGATAGCATTTTTGTTTGCAGCAACCACGACTTGGCTTGGCAATCGCTGGCTGACTTTCTCTCAAGCGGAAAAAACCAACCCTTTCGCTCAATGGCAAAAATTTATGGCGAGTGCCTGTATCAGTGCTTTGCCGAACTTTATTGTGTTCAAAGGCGTAACGCTCGCGCTAGGAACGCAAGGGTTGATGGTCTATTTGGCTTTGATCTTAGGCATATTGGCAGGCATGGTGAGTAATTATTTGCTCAGTGCAAAATGGGTGTTTCGCCAAGGGTAAGTAGGGTGGGGTTGTCGAGAATGACGATAATTCCATTTAAAACAGGGAGATGGATGAAATTTAAGTGTGATCTATATCACGTATTGAGTGATCTGTCTCTTTCTATCCATGCGCTCTGATATCTCTCTATTTTCATATAAAAACCATTTTATTATTAAGGGTTAAGTTCTATAAATACAATAGCTTAGGCTTTCTTCTGATGCACTTTATTTATTGTGCAGCTCATGCTTCGAAAATATAAAACCGCTCTCCACCGTAACTCTGTTAATAATGCAGATCTTTCTGTTCTCTTTCTGTTCATATTTTGGCGTCTTCTATTCACTTCTGTTGTTTAAAATCCATGAAATTTCAAAAGCTAACGCCAATTTATCATCAGTCATAGAGGCTAATATGTTTAACAGTATACGTACGCGAATTGCAGTGAGTGCGGGTGGAGCAATGGCTTTCACTTTGTTGATTGCAATGGGCATGACCACCAACGCTTTCACGGATGTGAACAAGCAAATTAACGAAAAAGTGAAAGCGCAATTGACCGATGCGACCAACACGGATCTGCAAAATACCGCGATTCAGCAAGGTTTGAATATCGCTAACCAGCTTGATCCTGTCTTGGCAAACCTAAAGCAAGCGCGCTCTATCATTGAGTTAAGCGCAGAACGTAACGCAAGCGCAGACCTTATTGTTAAACAGTTTACTGCCGCGCTAGAGGCTCAGAATAAAGCCGTATTTGCTGGCTACATGGTTTGGCAAGATAAAACATGGCCACAACAAGTGACGTTCAACGCAGAAGATGGGTTTAACAGCCAAGGTTACCTTGCGCCGTTTTTCTCGCCTAACGAGCATGACAGCTTTGATGCGGTCGCCATGGAAAGCTTTAGCAACACAGAGCTCAACAGCAATGGTGAGCGCAAAGATGATTGGCACCTTATGCCTTACGAAACGGGTAAGACGTTTGTCATGGAACCTTACTTCTATCCAGTACGAGGCAAGCAAGAGCTGATCACGACCATCAGCCAACCAATTAAGCAGGATGGCAAAATCATCGGTTCATTGGGCTTCGATTTATCGCTGCATGAGCTACAAAGCCAGAGTGAACGTTTTGCGCATAACCTGTTTGATGGCGAAGGCAAAATCCTTATCACGTCTTGGAAAGGCATTACGCTTGCGAACAGCCGGGCTGCCGATATGGTCGGTAAGAAAGTATCGTCTGAGCTCGCTGCAGAATGGTCAAACATTCAGTCTATTGCGAAACGTGATGGCGCAGGTCTTGTGACTTTTGGTGGTGATGAATACGCGATCACGGCTATCGATACGAGCGATGCACCGTGGGTAGTCATGGTGTCGGTTCCCAGTAGCCACCTTGCAAGAAGCGTCGATGACTACGCGCAATGGAGTGATGAACAGAATTCAAAAGCGCTTGAAAAAGGTGTGTGGGCGGGGATCATCGCTGCTCTTCTAGGCATTGCCTCGATGGCTTTGATCGCGAACTCTTTGGGTAAAGTGCTAAACAATCTGGTTGAGCGTTTTAAAGATGCCGCGCAAGGTGAAGGTGACTTAACTTACCGTATCGAAGTGAAAGGTAAAGATGAAACTGCGCAATTGGCACATTGGTTCAATACTTTCCTATCGCGTATGCAGGAGATGCTGCTGACTGTGATGGCAACGGCAGACCAAGTCGATAAGAACGCCACAGAAGGCCAGACACGTGCCGCGGCTTCTCGTGACCAATTGAATGCCCAAGTAAATGAGGTGAACTCGCTAGCAACCGCAATCAATGAAATGAGTGCTACTGCGCAAGAGGTCGCGAACTCAGCAGTTCAAGCGGCAGCCGCAGCAAGCCAAGTACAAAGCAACAGCTTGAACGGCATGACACGCATGGATAATGCTGCAAATGCGGTAGATAGCTTGGCAATGCAAGTGAACGATGCGCAGCAACAAACACAGAACTTGGTTGATTCCAGCACGGCGATTCAAGGCATTCTGAGCGAGATCGGTGGTATTGCAGAACAAACCAATCTATTGGCTCTGAACGCTGCAATTGAAGCGGCTCGCGCAGGTGAGGCAGGTCGAGGTTTTGCAGTCGTTGCCGATGAAGTTCGTAATCTGGCAAATCGTACTCAAGGTTCGACAGAAGAAATCCGCGTTATGCTCGCTCGACTAGAGCAGGAGACGCAATCTATCGTGGTGTTGATGGAGCAAAGCCAAAAGCAAGCTAACGATACTAAAGGTGAAACGCAAGCTGCCCACCTAGCGCTGTCTGAAATCAACCAAGCGATTGAAGTCATCAATGATATGAACAACCAAATCGCTTCGGCAGCAGAAGAGCAAAGCTCAGTATCGGAAGAGATTAACCGTAACGTCGTAATCATCAACGATACGGCGGTAGAGGTGATGGATACGATGACCTCTTCAGTAGAAATCAGTAACGAGTTGACGGTAAAAGCGAGCGATCTTCACGGAGAACTGAGTAAGTTCAAGTTGTCTTAATCGTTTCATTTATTGAGTCTCTCTAACAAGCCGAGTGCATTATGCGCTCGGCTTTTTTGTTGGTGCCAACGACATTAAACCAAGGTATTCAATTCAACTTTTTCTGCTTTGGTTGCGTCTTTTTGAAAATGACTTCGTCTTATCGGCATGGAACGGAATTAAGTGATGTATGCATGGTGATGTTTTATTCATCTAATGCCTTTTTGAGAGTACTGTAATTGGCGTCGATTTTATAAATCAAGTTGCGCTTCAAATTGATTATTACCGTACGCGATTTTTACTGGGTTTTGGAACTTGTTCTAGATCATTAAAGTGTTCAAAAACGCAATCTTTGATTTTAAATATTTAAACTTTGATGTGGTTTAAGAAATTAAACCTGACTCATATGTTTTTGGTGATCTTGTTCAACTATTGTGCGTGATTTCGATCGGTTCTTGGTAATTTGCTGGTGTTTTAAGCGCATGTTTTAGGTTTACAGAAGTTTACTCTGTATTGCTGAACTCACCCGAAAGGAGTAGTTTGCAGTCATTGAGTTCAAAAATGTAAACCGAAATGATGAGTGTAAAGCAAGTTCGATTCACCGACGAAGACAGAGAATGTTTAAGCAACTATTTTCGTTTAGCAGACACGATTGCCGATTTGATCGGACCGTACTGTGAAGTGGTTATTCATTCATTTGAAAGCCTAGAAAATTCAGTCGTGAAGATCGTGAATGGTCATCATACCGGGCGTGAAATTGGCTCGCCAATCACCGATTTGGGCTTACGTATGTGGAGCACATTCGAGAAAACGGGCGAAGTCTCTCCGAAGAGCTATTTCACCAATGCTGCTGATGGCTCGCTACTGAAATCGACCACGTGCATTTTGGCAGGCCCAGAGCAAAAGCCGATTGGCATGCTGTGCATCAATATGAACTTATCTTTCCCATTCCCAGAAATCGTCAAGACGCTGATGCCACAGTGTCACGTATCGCAAACCTTGGTCAGTGAAACCTTCAGCAATAACGCGAACGACGTGATTAAGCAGGCACTGAGCGCTGCCATGCAAGAGGTGGATCAAGACGAGACGGTTTCCGCAAAAGGTCGTAACAAAGCCATCATTCGTTGTTTGTTTGATAACGGTGTGTTTGAGCTAAAAGAGACGACCACACAAGTATCAGAGCAACTTGGGATCAGCCGTCAGGCGGTCTACAAGTTTATCCGTGAATTTAAATCAGAATAAAACTAATAACTTAGGAGTTATATCGTGAAACAGATCATTGCCACTGAACAAGCACCTGCCGCTATCGGCCCTTACTCTCAAGGTACATCTTACGGCGACATGGTTTACACATCAGGCCAACTACCACTGGTTCCAGAAACCATGCAGTTTGTTGAGGGTGGCATCAAAGAGCAAGCTCGTCAGTCACTAGAGAACTTAAAAGCGGTTCTAGAAGCAAGCGGTGCGGGACTAGACACTGTATTGAAGACGACGTGCTTCCTATCAGATATGGAAAACTTCGCCGCATTTAACGAAGTGTACACAGAGGTATTCGGTACAGAAAACGCACCAGCTCGCTCTTGCGTTGAAGCAGCAAGACTACCAAAAGACGCATTGGTTGAAGTTGAAGCCATTGCATACAAAAAGTAACCGATTTTCGGACATAAATGGGTATCAATAGGAGATTCTCATGAGCGTTTCATTTATTGGATTGAGCATCCTGTTCTTTGGGTTCTACGCATTACTTGCGAACTTCAAAAAAACAAAAGAAAAGCTTTAACTTCCGCGTACTGAGTGCGCTTGCTGCTGGTCTGTTATTCGGCGGTGCGATTCAGCTCGTATTCGGTGTGGGCAACGTGGCGACCGCAGGCTTTGCTGAACTGATCTCCGTGTTCGGTAAAGGCTACATCAAGCTTCTACAAATGATTGTAATCCCGCTGGTATTTGTGGCGATGATCTCTTCGATCATGAACGTAGAAGGCGGTGGTGCACTATCGCGCATCGCACCAAAAATCATCGGTATTCTACTTTTCACTTGTGCTATCTCTGCGGCAGTGGGCATCGCAAGTATTTACCTATTCGGTATCGATGCTAACGCGCTAGTCAGCACTATCGGCACTAACAGCGCTATCGAAGCACGTGGTGACTCTCTGATTGCAACACAAGATGCGATGGCGAGCAGCGGCTTGTCAGGTATGGCGCTGTCTATCATCCCAACCAACATCTTTGACATGCTAACGGGCTCTCAACGTACTTCGACGCTATCAACTGTATTGTTCGGTATGTTCCTTGGCTACTGTATCCTGCAAGTGAAAAACCGTAAGCCAGAGAAAGTGCAAAACTTTGTTGATTTCATCAACTCTGCAAAAGAAGTTGTACTTTCAATGGTACGTGAGATTCTGAAGCTGACGCCTTACGGTGTGTTCGCTCTGATGACCACGTTCATGATGACAAACGATTTGTTTGCACTAGCAGAAATGGGGCGCTTCCTACTAGCAAGCTACGTGGCAATCGGTGTAATGTTCGCTATCCACTTCGTGATGGTGTCTATGTTCGGTCTGTCTCCTGCGAAGTTCATGAAGAAAATCTGGCCAGTGCTAGTATTTGGCTTCGGCTCTCGCTCAAGCATGGCGGCAATCCCACTAAACGTTGAAACTCAAACTCAACGTCTAGGCGTGGACGAAGAAACAGCAAACATGTCAGCAACATTCGGTACCAGTATCGGTCAGAACGGCTGTGCGGGTATCTACCCAGCAATGCTAGCTATCATGGCGGCTCAAGTAATGGGTATGCCAGTTGACCTAGGCTTCATCCTACAACTTATTGCTGTAATCGCGATTGCTTCATTCGGTATCGCAGGTGTTGGTGGCGGTGCAACGTTCGCAGCAGTAGCGGTGCTAACTATCATGGGTCTAGACATTACGGTTGTGGCGATTCTGGTTTCTATCGAAGCGCTTATCGACATGGCTCGTACCGCGCTTAACATCTCTGGCTCAATGTTGTCAGGTGTACTAACCGCGAAGAAGAATGGCTCACTAAACACTGAGCAATACAATGCTGACGTTACTGCAACAGTAACAAAAGAAGCAGCAGTGTAATTTCCAAACTTAATAAAGAGCACCCAACGCGGGTGCTCTCCGTTTTTCCTGAGTTCAGGTTATTTAGGTAATAAATATGAAAGTTGTTGTCGTAGGCGGTAGCGCTGCAGGTATGAGTTTCGCAGCGAAATACAAACGTAATCAGCCATCAGATGAAGTGATTGTGCTGGATAAGCGCGATTACATCTCGTTCGGTGCGTGTGGCTTACCTTACTTTGCTGGTGGCATGTTTGATGACACTGAGCGCATGATTTCTCGTACGCCAGAACAAGCGATTAAATCTGGTTTAGACGTGCGCATTGAAACCGAAATTGTGGCACTAGACCGCACTGAAAAGCAGATTAAAGTTCGTCACCAAGGGGAAGAAAGCACCATCGATTACGATATGTTGGTGATTGCCACAGGCGCGCGTCCAATCGTGCCATCGTTCGGTGAGTTCAACCCAGAGCACGTATACACGCTAACCTGCATGGAAGATGGTTTGGCAGTAAAAGAAGCGCTTAAGGATAGCAACAAACAACGCATTTGCGTTATCGGCGGTGGTTTTATCGGTCTTGAAGTGTTCGATGCCGCACACTTACTAGGTAAGCACGTCACCATCATTGAGCGTGAACAACATGTAATGAGCCGTCAGTTCAGCCCTGAAATGATTGAAGTGGTAGAAGGTGCGATTCGTGAATCTGGCGCTGAGCTTAAAACCGGTTGCAGCGTATCAGCCATTCGCGACGCAGAGCAGGGCGGTTACATCGTAGAAACCGACAACGGCAATGTTGAAGCAGACGTTGTGATCATGTCACTTGGCTTCAAACCAAACACAGAAGCATTCGAGTTACCAAAAGCAGCGAACGGCGCATTACTAGTAGATGAGTTTGGCGCAACAGAAGGTGCACACATTTACGCTGTTGGCGACTGTGCCGTGGTTCACCACATGGCGCTAGGCAAATCAGTGTATGTTCCACTGGCAACCACAGCTAACAAACAAGCGCGCATGATGGCTGACAAACTTGCTGGCAAAGACACTTACATGAGTGGTTTCTTAGGCTCATCTTGTTTGAAAGTGCTGGATTACGAACTGGCATGCACAGGCGTATCGGAACTTCTAGCTAAAGAACACGGTTTGGAAGTGAAGACATCAACCATTTCAGATAAGAACCAAACCGACTACTACCCAGGTCAAGAAGACATTAAAGTGAAGCTGGTTTACCACCCAGAAACCAATGTGCTGCTTGGTGGCGAAATCGTTGGCAAGAAGGGCGCAGTAGGCCGAATCAACGCACTTGCTGTTGCTATCACTGCGAAGATGACCACACAGCAACTAGGCTACATGGACTTCTGCTACGCACCACCATTCGCACGTACTTGGGATGCACTAAACGTTGCAGGTAACGTAGCGAAGTAATTTAGTTATCCACGTAATTCAGACAAAACAAAAGGGCTCCAGAGTTATCTCTGGAGCCCTTTTTAATGCTTGTTGTGAACTATGAAGCAGGAGTAGTTTGCTGTTCACCAGCCTCTTTTAAGCGTTCGATTTCAGATTCCGTTTGCCACTTGCCGTTGTATATACGTCGCCATTCAGGAAGCGGGGCGTTTTGAGCCCTAAGGTCAAAGGTATCGGCTACCGGAAATTCAAGGCTACGAGAAGGGATATCTTCAATTCGAGGTTCAGGTCTTCCTTCAAAAAACGCTTTATGGTCTGGAAAATCAATACATTCAATGCCGTACTTGTTTGAAAGGGTTTCTAGCAATGCATCTAAGTCTTGAACAGTCTTAAAGAATATGTAGCTATAACCACGAGTTTGAGCTCTGAAGACGGTGTGCTTCTCTAGGTTCCTTTTAGAACACTCGTCATACTTGTGGTAGAAGCGAATCACTTTGCGCTTTTTGTTGTAGTAGGCGAACAGCCAATCTTCTTTCTCTGCTACTCGAACTTCCGTAGGTTCGTCAGGCTGACGCTTTAGCATACGAAATGAAACCAGTATAAACCCCCCAGCCCCGACAAGAACCATGGGCCCAGCAATACCTACCATTACTACACAAACTATAGCACCAACCCAGCCCATGAGCTGCGTTGCTGAGTTTACCCAATTAGGTAAATCACGTCGCTTTTTTATCACTAAGCCGTTGTCGGACAAAGTGTAGTCATAGCGATTGTCTAAACCAAAAGTCAAATAGGACACTCCAGACATTATTATCGTCAGACCCGATAAAATGTAAGTTAAAAGCATTTCACTACTATCATGAAGGAAGTATGTAAGGAAAAATAATGGGCTCACTGCGGCTATAGCAATCGATAAGTATAAGTATCGAAAAGGTTCTTCAATATCATGCTTGTGCCAGGTTGTGAGCTCTTTCCCTTTTAGAATTTGTTGCTCTTGTTCTTCTTGATAAACAGAGAGCTCGTCTGGGGTGATGTAAAAAGGTAAATAAGCCAAGGGTTACTCCTGTAAGCTAAGTTCACTTGCATCTGAAGTTAATGAACTTCTGATCGTTGCCTGCTTAGTATTTTCTGAAATTGCCGTGTAAGTTGCACGTTGTTTTGCATTATTTTGGAACCAGTACTTACGGCTAAAGTCGCTCTTATCATCAAGAATGTATTCTATCTCCAATGCTAGGTAGTTAACTGAGTCTTTCATGGGGAAAGTCAATTTATAGACGCTTTGAGAATCTGAGGAATCCGACGACCTGTTCAAGGTTTCTAGATCTACTCCAGTGTACCAAACTCCTGATATCAGTTCCCCTTCAGTCACAGAAGCATTTGTCCTAAGCTTTATTCCATCTCTTGCTGCATTGGTAGGAACTTGGATATGTAACTCAATACCAAACAATTCTTGTGTTGCTGATGGGTATTGTGTTGTCGAACTTGGAACAACACGCATCAATGGAATTTGGTGGATTGATGGTTTATCCATAATAGTTTGTAAATCAAACATTACTGTTTGCACTAAAGACGAGTTATGCTTTTCTCGTTCTGATAAATCGGGAGACTGACTCCATAGTACTCTATCGGGGTGATATCCCCACGGTAACTTGTCTAACCATTTTTGATAATCATCTTGTTTAAACTTGTTTATGACATAATTGCTAAGGAGGTAAACAGCAGTTAGTCCCATAATGACAAACATTATTGGTCCTCCAAAGAGAATGTTTGCCGACCATATACCTGTTATTCCACCAATGGCCTGAAAGGCACCAACGACCGTTAATCCGACCAACGAAGAAAAGTTGAAATACCCAGCGATTCTTGCATCTCTTTCTAGGTCATCGATGCTATTTAAAACACGATAAGCCTCTATTCCGGACGCTAGTGCACCTATGATCCCAGTAACTGCAAGCCATTTATTGAAGGTTTTTATGTCGTCTATTATTAGGTGCTCGAAACCATCGGCTTGATCTGCAATTAGCTTTTTAAGCCTTACCCGTGAGTGTGTTCTGAGCTGGGCTTCACCTTTCACTCTATCCCATAGCTTACCAGTGCGAATTCCCGTCCAAGCGTTTACTGTATAAAAAAGCTTTTGCTGAATATCCAAAAATTCATCTGAGGACATTAACCCCGTGTCTTGGATACTACTCATAGCATCACCAAGCGCGATGCAGTTGAATATTAGTGCTAAAAAGCCTAGGCCACCTGCATTCTCGAACAGTTTATTCAAATCATCGAGCTTATTCATCATGATCCGAGTTCTAAGCTCGACGGTTCTTTGCGGTAGATCATCAGGTAATTCAATATACTGTGGGTACTCCAATGTAGTCACAGCGAGTGCCTTCTTAATTCTCTTTTTATTTTTTAAAGCTGTTGTGTATTTAGAGTTGGCTTTGCGGTTATTTTTCTGGAAGTCAGCAATGACCGCATCGTTTTTTTTGAGCTCACTTAGGTAATCATTTACGCGTGTTTTCCATTTTTTAAAATCGCGAGCGTAGCTTTCATTTACAGCCACTGGCATATTGTGTGCCATATGCTCTGCAATAACGGCAAAAAAATAATAGCTATGACGGTTCAGAGGTTTAGCGAAAACAGGCATCAGTAAAATCGATGCTTGTGAAGTCATGCTAACGCCAAGTTCTATAACGCCTTTTGCAAGCGCACCTATTGCAGATTTAAAGATAATATCGAGCTCTTGGAAACCTTTGCCAATATCCTTGAGAAAGTCCGTTTCCGCAGTGTTTGGGTTGGAAACAAAGTCCATGATTTTAGAGTACATACTCACACGGTTGCTAGTAGCAGAGATCTGATCCATCAACTGATTATCAGAGTCAGGATTTTCTGAGGCGACCGACTGTTCATTAAGCGCCTCTGTAATATTCTTCTCCATCACTTTAAACAAACTACGACTAAACCCAGAGGCATAGAGTGCAAGTAAACTAGTTGGTTTCTCCCATTGGCTCTCAGCCCATTGGCGGTCTTCTTCTTGCACGACCAAAGTAAATGACTCAACCGCTTGTTTATGAAGTTGATACAAGCTGTACTGCGTGTCTTCACTGTATAGGTCGAAGGTTCTTTCGAGATGATGCGGTGTCAAAGACTCCATTACAGCGATAAAGTCGCTTTTTACTGAAACAACTTCGGCAAGCATGGTTTCTTTTTGTTCTGACAGCTCCTGCATTTCGCTCAGCATTTGCTTCCAGTTGAGCTGCTTACGCCAACGCTCAGTCGCTATCCATTGCTCGTATTTACCAAATCGGTTTGCTGAAATGCCATATTTCTTCTGTATGGCCTCTGCTATCTCTGAAGTGGATTTTTGGTAATCATCGATAGCTTGCTGGGAAAATGAAGATGGCATTCCTTTGATGATAGCGGCTTGAGATTCACCGGTAAGGTCAACCATTGCTGAGTTGTCATAGTAATCCGCCATGTCCATATAGAATTCAAGCTCTTGGTTTTTGCGCTTTACTCCTGTGGGCATGTCTATATTGTCGCTTGCACCAAACATACACAGTTGCATGGCGGTCTGCATCAAGCTCCACTGGTTTGAAAACTGGTCAGTGAAAAGGCGGTAAGGGCTTGCGGCACCAACAAAATGCAGCGACATGTCTTGAATGTCTGCGGCGTAATCTTTTATCGCGACGAAGTAGCCCGATTCTTCTGCTGGAATTGAAGAGGTTAAATCACTCTCAGCTGCGACAGGTTTAAAGACAGAGCCATCTTCGTCAGCTTTGGTGGCGATGCCAGAATCTGCAAAACGCCCATCATCGACGGCAGAAGATTCAATATCAGCAACTTGAGTTAATTTATCGATTGGTGCAATGTTGTGCTGATTCTCGTTTGCGGACAGCACGACAGTCTGCATGCGATCGATATGGTTGCTCGGATTGTTAAGGACGCGCATGAACATGTTCCATGTCCAACGGTGTTCAGAGTAACAAATCGACAGCACGCTCCCGTCTTCGTAAGTAAGGCAAGGTTTTGCTCCTTCTGGTGTCCCACGCTGTTCAGATTCTGGGCTTTCCGACTCTCCCAGCTTGTAGAGCGTGAATTGCGTTCCTTTGATTTCGTATTCGTCTAGGCTTTTGTTGATTGCATCATAGACATACAACCAACCATCGCGAAGCTGACGCAGGGTGTAGCCAACGGTATTGAGTTTGGCTGGGCCTTGGCCTTTCCATTCTTCAGGCAAACCAAAAGGTTGTGTTTCTTCTGTTTCTAGCTGATCGATGGCGTAGCGAACAGGGACGAAATGTGCCGGTAAAGCCTCCGTTGGTTCTTTCTCGGTTTTTAAATTGAGAGGTTTTGGTTCAGACGGCGGTGGTGGATCGATTTTTTTGGTTTCTCCCTCCCAAAACATACTTCGCTCTGGAGGCGAGCCAGCCATATCATCGGATGCGGTGGTTGGAACGGTATTCAGAGATTTCAACGTGCCATCGCTTTCAAATGCCTGAACAGCTTCTTCGTGGGTGTAGCTGTTGTCGTGCCAAAACATCGAAGTTTTTGGAGGAAGTGGATTACTCATCGTCAGCCTATGTTTAAGAGTTTTACTTCATTAGGCAAATATCGCACCAAAATAAAACAGCTAAAAATCAGTAGGTTAATTATTGCATGATTCTACTTTAATCAAAAAGTTGTTTGTTTTTCCAATAAGTTGGTTGGCGCATACCATTTTTTGTATCGAAAGAGATCAAGTGTGGGTCGAAAGAGATAGTTCTAAAGAACAATGACTTCCAGACAAAATAAAAGGGCTCCAGAGTTACCTCTGGAGCCCTTTTATTATTCAAGTTCGAGGGCCTGTTGATCTTTCGTGGTTAAATTTTGTTCGAGATAAAATCGTTTTAGGCGAGGCAAGGAGTGTGTCGCCTAGTCATTCTAAGCAAATACGCCTTAACACAGCATAAAACGATTTTAGCCGAACCCTTTGGGCAGCGTTTGTTGGTCATTTCTACTGCGTTATCAGCTTTTCATGTAGGCTAACTACACATCAAAGCCTCTGCCTTGTATAAATACCCAACAATTCGCTGCAAAAATCAGCTCGAAAGGTCAACAGACCCTAGTCAATTAACGGCGTTTTGGTTTGCGTTGACCCGCTGGTTTGCCTTGTCCTTGAGGACGACCTTGACCTTGTGACCCCGTACCGTTTGAACGGTTTTGGTTGTTGCTACCAGGGCGTGACCCCGTATTAGGACGCTGACCGTTGTTTGGGCGTTGACCGGTTGCACCGTTGTTTTGGTTTCCACGACCTTGTCCGTTTGGACCGCCTTGCGCTTTACCTGAACCGTTGCGGTTGCCAGATGGTTTGCCATCACGTGAGCCACCTTCTGAACGTTTATTCAAGTGGCCACCGAAGCCAGGTTGATTCTTGGTGTGTTTGGTTGCAAAACGGTTTGCGCCGTGACGACCAGACTTACGACGTTGTGCTGGTGTTTGTGCATCAATGTCTTCTGCCGGAACCAGACAGTTTGGTTTATCACCAATCAGGTGTTTTTTACCCATGTTGATCAGCGCTTCGCGGATCATTGGCCAGTTTGCTGGATCGTGGTAGCGAAGTAGGGCTTTGTGTAGGCGACGCTGACGTTCACCTTTCGCCACTGGCACATCTTCACGTTGCTTGTACTTCACGCGTTTCAGAGGGTTTGTTTCTGAGTAGTACATCGACGTTGCGTTACACATTGGCGATGGGTAGAAGTTCTGTACTTGGTCACACTCGAAGTTGTTCTTCTTCAGCCATAGCGCCAAGTTCAGCATGTCTTCGTCTTCTGTACCTGGGTGCGCCGAAATGAAGTAAGGGATCAGGTATTGTTTTTTACCTGCTTCCGCGCTGTACTTCTCGAACATCTCTTTAAAGCGGTCGTACGTACCCATGCCCGGCTTCATCATCAGATCCAGTGGACCTTTTTCTGTGTGCTCTGGTGCGATTTTCAGGTAACCGCCGACGTGGTGCGTCACAAGCTCTTTCACGTACTCTGGTGATTCAATCGCGAGGTCGTAACGTACGCCAGATGCGATCATAACTTTCTTCACACCTTCCACTTTACGCGCCGCACGGTAAAGATCGATGGTGTGTTTGTGGTCCGTGTTTAGTTTGTTACAGATACCCGGGAACACACAAGAAGGGCGACGACAGTTTGCTTCTGCTTTTGGATCGCTACAGCCAAGACGGTACATGTTTGCTGTAGGACCACCCAAGTCAGAGATCGTGCCAGTAAAGCCAGGCACTTTGTCGCGGATCTCTTCCAACTCATTGATGATGGATTCTTGTGAACGGTTTTGGATAATACGGCCTTCGTGCTCGGTAATAGAACAGAAAGAACAGCCACCAAAACATCCACGCATGATGTTAACCGAAGTCTTGATCATGTCGTAAGCAGGGATCTTTGCCTTGCCGTACATAGGGTGAGGAACGCGCGCGTACGATAGCCCGAATACGTAATCCATCTCTTCTGTAGTCAAAGGGATTGGCGCTTGGTTCACCCATAGCTCACGGTCACCATGACGTTGCAATAGAGCACGACCCGAATATGGGTTGGTTTCTAAGTGCAGCACACGGCTTGCATGCGCATAAAGAATGCGGTCGTTGTGCAGTTTTTCGAAGGCTGGTAAGCGCACCGCTGTGTTCGCTGCATCATGACGTGATGGGCGAATAGTGATTGGTTGTGCAACAGGCTCTTCTTTTTTAGTATCGCACTGAGTTTCCACTTCGTAAGGGTTCTTTGGTACGAACGCTTCTTTACGAGGTTTCTCAATACGAGAAGAATCGATAACGGTGTAACCTTCTGGTTCGGCTGGCAGGTTAACCGCAGTACCGCGAATGTTGGTCATGGTCGAGATGTCTTCGCCATCAGCAAGACGGTGCGCGACTTCTACTAGGGCACGCTCAGCGTTACCAAAAAGAAGAATGTCCGCTTTCGCATCGAACAGAACAGAGCGACGAACTTTGTCTGACCAGTAATCGTAGTGAGCAACACGACGCAAGCTGGCTTCGATACCACCAAGAACAATAGGTGTGCCTTTGTAGGCTTCACGACAACGCTGTGAGTACACCAAGGTTGCACGATCTGGACGTTTGCCGCCTTCGTTGTTTGGTGTGTAAGCATCATCGTGACGAAGCTTTTTGTCCGCCGTGTAACGGTTGATCATGGAGTCCATGTTACCCGCAGTGATCCCGAAGAACAGATTTGGCTTACCAAGCTGCATGAAAGCATCTTTGTTGTTCCATTCTGGTTGAGCAATGATACCGACACGGAATCCTTGTGCTTCCAAGAGACGACCAATGATTGCCATACCAAAGCTTGGGTGGTCCACGTACGCGTCACCCGTGACAATGATAATGTCACAACTATCCCATCCTAGGGCATCCATTTCTTTGCGGCTGGTCGGCAAGAAAGGTGCCGTACCAAAACACTCAGCCCAGTATTTTTTGTACTCATGAATAGGAGTAATGTCGTTGGTCATATTTTGCTCTCTGTTCCAGGGAGCGCGAATTATAGCGATTTGATGATCAGGTATCTATACCCAAGTGATTATATAAAGCTTAGTTCGACTAGATTTATTTGGAGATGAAAATTACTCTCAATTCCATCGCTGATTTTTACGCCATTATGTCCTTCAATCCCTTATGGTTATTGAGTTTTTTAACCTTGTAAAAATTAGTAATAAGCAACGGTGTGCTTATCGAATTCTGTTCCTATAATTGTATTAGTGCATACTAAAATGCACGTGCTTGTTGACTAAAGCGCGCCGTAAACATCGTTGATGTTTCAAATGGTATTGACCGATTTGCAATCAAAAAACTACAGCAAACAATCGTCATACATGGGTGGCGCTCTCAAAGTCTCAAGCCGATACAACAGGGGGCTAGGTTATGAGTGAAATGCTATCCGTAGCACAAGGAGAAGTGCAGCCTGGGTCCGGTCATTCTCAAGTGATCGAGTGGTCTTATGATATAGAGACACATGAGTTTGAATGTGACCAGCAAAGCATGATATCTGTTTTAGGCTTAAAACAGACAGTGAATAGTTTGGATGATGTTTTTCAATACATGTTGCTTGGTCAGGGTGACAGTGCGAAGCAACACATCTTCGACGTAGAACAAAATGGTGGGCATGGTAAGTTTTCTGGTTGTCTGATGCTAGATAATGACCGACTCGTGCATGTAGCATTGAGCTTTGAGCGCCTTAATGGTCATATCGTGCAAGGTGCCATCATCCCGCAATTGAGTATTACCGGCTGTGAAGAGTTAGCCAAAATTCTGGAAACCATTTTCGATTTACCCAACGTAGGCGTTTTGGTCGCAGATCAAGACACTCGCATATTAGGCTGCAACCCAGCGTTCGAACAGCAAATGGGTTATGAAAACCGTGACCTTGTTGGTCTGAAAACCCATATTTTAAGTTCTGAACATCATAGTAAAGCGTTTTACGAACAAATCTGGCAAGACATTGATACTGAAGGTTTTTGGAGTGGTAACCTTCTTAGTCGTACCGTGAATGGGAGTAACCAAGCGCATCATCTTTGCATTTATCGGTTAGTGTTCAATTCTGGTCGTACGCTTTACCTCGGTTTTTCTACCGATATTTCTGCCTCATTATTGTGGATGAAAAAGGCCAGTGACCAACCTCAACAGTGGACTACTTTTCTTCCCCCTCGCGAAGAATTTGAACAACAGTTAGCACGATTGGTGGATGAAAATAGCCACAAAGATCTCAATATCATCGTGACAATTAGACCGAAATTCTCACAGCAGTCCCTACTTGAGCAGCAGTTAGGTTTTTCCGATTTTGTGATGCGAAGTCGCCACGCCAGTATTGCGGGTCAATTGTCGCGGGACGTATTTGTAGTGTGTTTGCAAACGCCTCGATGCCAATGGTTAAGCCCACTGCGTCTTATTCAGATTGCGTTACGAGGCTTTTTTTCGGAATTAAGAAGTGAGTTGGGATCAAGTATGCATGATGCAATAGTAGAAGGACAAACTGGTGTATCGGTGCTCGGTTACGATACTGATAATCCAAAACAAGCACTGGTGCATGCAGCGCAAGCGATGGTTTCTTCTCCGAGTGGAGGCCAGAACTACTTCAGTTTTTATAATAGTGAACTGCATGATGAACTCGTCAAGCGTCATCATCTCGAAGCCTTTCTAAGAACACAAATTGAGAGCCAACTTGTTGACGTCTATTATCAGCCGATCATTGAAACACGTACGGGCAAAGTGGTGAAGTTCGAAGCGTTAGCACGTTTCTATCATCAGAATAAAACCTATGATACCCAAGAGATGATCGCGGTTGTCGAGGATTTAGAGTTGATTGCTGCGTTGGATGATCTCGTTTGCCGCACGGCACTCAAGCAACTTCCTCATATCCAGAAAGTTTACGGAGAAGAAATAGGATTAACGTTGAATCGTTCACTGAATACCAAGTTGGATGCGCTGCAAGTTTTGCAAAGTTCCTATGATTTGATTGCTGAAAGTGGTGTTGATCCGAATCGAATCACTATCGAACTCACGGAAACTGCGTATTTTGAACAAGATAAAGAGCATACCCTTGCTTTGAGTGAACTGCGTGACAAGGGCATCAAGATCGCTATTGATGATTTTGGTACTGGCTACTCTTCCTTTTCTTACCTTGAAGAAGGGCAGTTTGATCTACTCAAAATAGATCGAAAATTTATCAGAGGTATCGAAGAAGGGAGCACTCGTTACAACATCGTCAAAATGATCACTGAGTTAGCACACAAGCTTGGCGTGAAAGTGGTTGCTGAAGGGGTTGAGTCGCAACAAGAACTAAAAGAGCTTGCAGACCTTGGTGTTGATTTTATGCAGGGTTTTTTGTTTTCCCAAGCGGTGCCTGTGGTGCTACTGGACAAGCCACAGTGTCACAAAAAGCACTTTAACAACGTGAAAGTAAAACCGACGCAAGATGCACCACTGATGTCTCTCAGCCATACCGATGTTCGTCGACTTGATCCGGGTGAGCCATTGTCACTCGCCGTTGAGTACATGAACTTGAGCCCAACGGCGCCTTTGGTGGTCATTAATGAAAAGCAATGCGTTGGTCTGATTACTAAAGCTCAAATCAACTTGCACTTAACACCAACGATGGGGACCGATTTGGAATCGGAACGTGAGAATAGGATTTGGAAGCGACCAGTGAATCAAATCATGAATACAGAGTTTGAGCTGGTGGATGCGAACTTGCCTGTCTCGACCGTTCGAGAGCTAGTGACAGTAGGAACGGCCTTTCCATGGATACTTTGTGATTCACAAAATCAGTACCGTGGTTTGTTAACTCAAGAAGATGCGTTGAGTTATCTGGCAAAGAGCGAGTATTAGTTGCATCGCTCTTTTATACGGGCAGTGTTGGGGACTGGTAAAAGTGCTCAATGCTGCTTTCATTCAGTTCACTGCTCATTACATACAATTACGGCACCTTTTTCTACTTCTGTAATGGTATTTGGTCGGTAAGTTGTTGGTACTGAGACGGCCATCGGTGTACCAGTTTCGTAAGACAGCCCCACTTGAGTTCCGTATTTCTGATATTTCGTTTGAAAATCCATCATATCTCTTGAGCGAAATGGCTTTAATGTTCCTAGGTTGAGTCCTTTCTCTTTGCAGAACTGTTCCGCTTCAATTGGTGAGAGTGTATTTACTTCATTGGTGAAGACGTTATTGTCATTTTTATTCCATTGCTTGGTTAGATAGACGAACTGTCCATCTTTGCTGACAAATCCTCCTGAACCTGAGTAGTTGATTACGAGGTTCGCTTGTTGCTTTGTATCTTCCCCGTTACCACCGATAAAGATGATAGATGTAGGGATGTTGTTTGTATTTGCTTGTTCTGGTTTATCAAAGACAAAAATGAGTTTTGACGCGACTGGTTCAGAGTTCGCCTCACTTATGCTTTGAGGTTGAATTGGCTCAATATTGTTAAATACATACGTGTGCTCATAACCAGAGTCGAGTTCTGGGTAAATTTCGGTGGCATTGTTATTATGATCAATTAGATAGCTACGCTCTAATTTAGCCAAAGAAGTGGTGAGTAAGATGAACTTATCAATATGTCGGTTTGATGGCGCCGATGTGCTCTTATCTAAAAATGAAATCTCTAACTTAAACTGTTTACCCAGATCTTTGAGTTCGTATTGGCTTGCTAGTGTGGGTGTTGATGCCTCAACCGCGCCATCTTCGTAAAACTGTGTCCAAGATTGATTTACAAACTTGCCAGTCTCAGCGGGGTAACCATAGGTCATTCCACCTTTATGGCCGAAGCCGTGGTTGTGCATCTTTTCGTGTAGGTAGGTTGTTTTAGGTGATGTAGCTCCTTCAGAAAACAACCTAAAATCACGTACGCTTAACCACCCATCTCCAACCGTTGCAACGCCGTTGGCTTCTCGGGTCAGCATCATGTAGGTCGCACTCGGCTTATTTGCGATAAGACTTACGTGTTTCAATGTATGTGGTGAAGTATCGTTACCTTTGAATTTAGCAAAGTGGTCAGAACTGCTTTCTATTGAACGAGTTGATGTCAGTAGCGTTTCTACTTCACACCAATGATCTTCATGCCGGATCATGCGGGTTCTTGAATTCATATAGTTTTGAATGAAGCCGATAAACCGATGGTTATAGTCATAGTTATTCATTAACTGTTTAAAGCCACGCAACTCTTTTTCATATTGATAAACGTTCTCTGTCGTTGGCTGTGCGTATTTGTCGTCATTTTGTTTGACGTCGGCATAAGCTCGTATATGTGCTTTGAACAATGGTTGCTCATCAACGAAATAAGCAGAAGTGATGGGTTCATCAAACCATTCTGGCAGCTCAAAATTCACAGCTTGAAATGGTGAGATAACCCCCGTAATGCGAAAGTGTTGTCGATTGACTCTGACTAAAGGATTATTCAAGTAGCGTGGTGTTGTGTTCAACAAATCAAAGCTTGTTAAACCGTTATATCTAATTTTTACATCATCGATGTCATAACCTTCGAAAACGGAGCGACTTAGAGGAGATATCGCTTCTTCTACCAATGTAATCGTGTAGTCCTTAGGGACAACAGTGAATGTTTTCTGAGTTGTGACCATTGAGGGAAAAGACTCAGCAGTAACAGAGACTTTGATTTCACCTTTTTCAATTCCGGTAAGCGTTATCCCTTCCGTTGATAGAGTAAGCTCTGCGCTATCAACGGGTTCGACGTTCCAATCTAATGTTGAGCTGTTTGTTACGTTAACTTCAGACCCGTCGGTCATGGTTGCGATAGCTTGCAGTTCCAGAGGTACACCAGCCGTGATTTCTGCAAATGTTGATTCTAAAGAAAGTCGTTTTATTACGGGAGGCGTGACGAACAATGCCATATGGTTTTGATGTTCTAATGAATTAAATTTGGCGAGCGCTGTAATTGTGGTCGAGCCCATATTCTTTCCGACAACCACGTTTCTTTCTTGGTCGTCAAAGTCGGCAAACTCGTTATTGTTAACAATAAAGCTAATCTCAGGAGAGTTGGAAATATCAATGATACTTCCATCTGACAATAGGGCGTTTACTTTCAAAGGATGCTCTAGCCCTACGGGTAAAGAAAGCTCAGCTTCGTCAAAGCTGATCTCTGTAACGATAGCATCTGAAACCGTTAATGTAGCGGTACTTCGCCATCTATCAGAGAGTATGCCTGTTATGTTGGTTTCACCAACTTGAACGCCGGTTATCGTTCCTTTATGAGGACTAAGTTCAAATGTCGCGATGTCTGTATTATCTACGCTCCACTGAAATTCTGAGGCAGACGTAACTTCGTCAATGGAACCGTCTGAGTATGTGGCCCACGCTTGAAATGAATGAGATAACCCTTTAGGCAATGAATCGACATTGGGAGATAAACTAAGTTTGGTCACGACAGGTTCGGATACGCTAAACGGTACTTGATAGCGTATTTGTCCATCGTTCAGCGAGGCAATGAGCGTCGCTTGACCAGGTTTAAGCGCTTTGATGGTCAGTTTGTTCTCTTTTGTTTCTATTCGAGCAATGGTTACAGGGAGCACAGACCAAATCACTCGAGGGTCTTGTGTGACATTGATAGTGGATTGGTCTGTAAGTTCTGCCAGTGCTTGAACATGCGTTGAGAGGCCCGAAGGTATTTCAGCTTTATCGAGGGTTACATTGAGAGCAGAAAACTCAGCTGGAGTAATGACGATTGATACTTCGTCGGACAGCTCTGTGTTTTTAATTTTCGCCGTCAAGATTGCTGTCCCGGTAGAGGTAGCAAACAATTGGGTTTGATCTTGCTCTTGAACAATAGACGCCAGCGAGCGATCCCTGATGTCTAAATGGAGCTCCGGCGCGTTTGTAATTTCTTGCGTTGAACTATCCGAAAATTTAGCGAACGCGAGTATTTGAGAGCTCGAACCGACAGGCAGTTTTGAATGCTCTAGGCTAAGGGACAATTCGACGGGTATGGCTTTGCTGATAGAGATTTTCTTACCTGCCTCTAAGCTGGTATCTCCATATGTGCAGTTAAGTACAGTATTCCCTACACTCATTCCTTGGATGAGGTTGGCAGGATTCCCGAGTGTGAGTTGGGCGACAGTAGAGTCTGCGATATGGCACTGAAGTTCCGAAGAGTCAGTCAAATCAATGCGGTTTCCATCTGAATATTCCCCCATGACTTGAAAGGGAAGCATTAAGCCTTTAGGTGTTGAACCTTCGTTTGCCAATACGAGAGTTAATTTTGAGAGCGTTGCTTCGGATACTGTGATTTCTAAGCTTACAGAGAAGGCGAGACCATCTTTATTTACTGATGCGGTGATGGTTGTGGCTCCTTGTGATTTCGCAAGTAATAAGCCGCTTGAGTTAATCGTGGCGACCTTCTCATTCGAGCTATTCCAAATCACGGTATCTGTTTCGGTAAGCCAACCGTTATTTTCTGAATCAAGGAGTTGAGCGGTTAAATAGAGCTTATCCCCTTTGGGTAGTGACTGAGATTCAGCGTGAATGACTAACTCACGAGAAACCGTGGACTCTTCGTATGATAGGGAGAGAACTGGCTCTTTGTTGAAATCACAGCCTGTTAACGAAAATAGACAAAAGAGAATAGAGATGAGCGTTCTGTTTTTCATGTTGTTTTTGACTTTACACTTTCATTTTATTGCAAAATGTAAAGTTCAAGCGGAGAGATTAAATAGCAGGTTTGACGGCTGTTTCGCGGCGATGCTAACACGGAAAGCGAATCAGCCCTTCAAGAGATGCTGGCTTTTGAACTCTGCGAGCGAGTGGTGAAGTAACGGGCTAGTCGATCATTAGGCGATTTGCTATTATCGCCACCCCAAAATGACTTTTGAGTTTGCATTCAACATGATTCAACAATTGCTGTTAACTTTTCCTCCAATGCTATTTGGCGCCCAAGCGCTGTTGACCTTACTTTTGATTAAGGGTGATACCTGCCCAGGTCAACGTGGTCGCCTGCATAAGATGTTGCCATCAATTGGCGTACTTTGGTTGGCAGTGGCGTCGCTTCGTATTGAAGCTTTCATGATCGTATTCGCGATCTTCTATTTTTACTCTCAAGTTCAGACTAAGAAGACACGTGAGAAAGGGCCATTATGGGCTCTGCATCTAGCGAACGGTTTGGCCTTCGCGTACGTGAGCATTCAACTATTTGAGCAACCGCATTGGGCGGCAAGCGCTTCGGTGGCATTGATGATCTTCTTCTTAGGTGCCGTGTTTGCGCAGTTACTTCTGGTTATCGCACGCAGCCGTTTGCAAGCATTTCACCGAATCTTACCGGTTACGGGTGTTGTCTCAGGCATGCTGCTGGTCGTGATGACGTTGTTTTCTGCTTATCAGTTGGATGAAGCGACATTGAATAGCGTGACACAACATATTCTAGCGTCACTGGCGATGCTGATTATGGCAATCGTGGTTTGGTGCTGGCATATCTTCACTCATAAAGCGCCAAACAAAGTGCAATTGGCGGCAGCGCTGCTTCTTGCGTTGGCTTCAATGACAAGCTTACAAGGTCTGTTCCTATTGGGGGCATAGACCGAACGAATTAACACTTCTGTCTTCTTTTCTTTTTGTGAGCTCGGGATTTAGATCGAGCTCACTTTCAAATCGTTCGATTAAGTCTACGCTTTAGTTATAGCCTCATTCATTTCGAGAGAGTCTTGACGCACGTGCTCAACGGAATTGGGGTCAAATACCTTGTCTTAGAGGAGTGTCGCGATGGATTTAAGCAACGTAAGTAACTGGGACAGCATCATCTTGCTGGGTATCGTTAATGAAAAGCTGCGCTTAGAATGTGATA
Organism: Vibrio hyugaensis; assembly: GCF_002906655.1. Taxonomy (NCBI): domain Bacteria; kingdom Pseudomonadati; phylum Pseudomonadota; class Gammaproteobacteria; order Vibrionales; family Vibrionaceae; genus Vibrio; species Vibrio hyugaensis. Next base: position 3,461,690 of record NZ_CP025794.1, read on the forward strand.
GCTTTGAAGAGTTGGTATCGATGTACGAGATGGATGTGGAATCGGTAGTGGGCAAGCTCGATATGCTTGGCTATCAATATGACCCACTGACCAATCAATTTAAATCTTACGAACGTTAGTTTCGTTTAATTGTCGAACTTTAAGCCATCTTGATCCCATCAAGGTGGCTTTTACATTGTTGGCGGGCCGTGGCAAAGAAGGCCTGTAAGTAACGTTTCTCTTTTTCTGAGTTGCGTGTTGCTGCGAACAATCTACGCCATAACCCTTCGCCGAAAGGCATACTGGTAATCAAACCTTGGCGCGAGAACTCAGAAATCGCCCAATTTGGCAATGCCGCTACCCCCAATCCCGCTGACACCATTTGTACGAGCATTAACGTGTTGTCTGCTTGTTTCCACTTGGCTGGCTCAACTCCCGCAGGGTGTAAGAAGTGTTTGACCACATCCAATCTTTGTTTCTGTACTGGATAAGAAAGCATGGTTTGATCTGCAAGATCTTCGGGTTCTATGACACTTTTGTTCGCTAAAGGATGGCTGGTAGAGGTAATCAAACGCATTTCGAAGTCAAACAGCGGCTCATAATGGACTTCGGAGCGTGGCTGAATGTCTGATGTAATCACCAAATCAAGCTCGCCAGCTAACAAGGCGGGAAGCGGCTCAAAGCCAAAACCGGAAGAGAAATCGAGCGTCACACTTGGCCAAGCTAATTGGTATTCCTTAAGTGCAGGCATTAACCATTGGAAGCAGGAGTGGCATTCGATCGCCATATGTAAGCGCCCATTCACGTCTTCTTTCAAGCTTGCGAGTTCGTTTTCTGCTTTGGCGAGTTTTGGCAAAACTTCATCAGCAAGACGAAGAAGAATTTCACCTTCTGAAGTGAATTTTACAGGACGGGTTTTGCGCAAAAATAATTGCCCGCCAATCCGAGATTCAAGATCTTTGATTTGATGAGAAAGGGCAGATTGCGTCAGGTGCAAAGTAGTTGCGGTTGCCGTTAATGACCCAGTGTCTCTCAGTGAAGTGAGGGTGCGTAAGTGTTTCAACTCTATCATGAATCCCATTCATCCTTTTATATCTGCCATGAGCTTTATTAACTTACCCATAAAAAATGGATATGTAAACGTCTAGACGTCCATTTATGCCGTTTGAATGCGAGTAATACCCCTCAATATGAATTTTTTTAATAAACAAGTTGAATAATTGGATGTTGTTCAATTTTATCACCAGAGCGATAGTTTTAGCCATCCAGACATCTTGTAAGGTTTTCTCTCGATGCTCTGACCTCAATATCAAACACTGTGAATAAGGAATACGGACATGGCAACGACAACGCATATTCTTGGTTACCCACGCATTGGTGAAAAACGAGAGCTTAAGTTTGCTCAGGAAAAATACTGGCGTGGCGAAATCGATCAGACGGAGCTTAAGCGAGTAGGGGCAAGCTTACGAGAACAAAACTGGAACACGCAAACAGAGGCGGGTTTGAGCTTCACAACCGCGGGTGATTTTGCTTGGTACGATCATGTCCTAACCACAACATTGCTATTGGGACATGTACCAAAGCGACACGCAAGTGGGTTCCCAGATTTAGACACACTATTTAAAGTCGGCCGTGGTCAATCTCAATCCGCTTGCGAATGTGCGGGTGCGGCAGCCTCTGACATGACAAAGTGGTTCAACACCAACTATCACTACATTGTGCCTGAGTTCAGCAAGGACGATACGTTTGAAGTTAGTTGGCCCCAACTGTTTGAAGAAGTAAACGAGGCGATCAAATCAGGTCACAAAGTAAAGCCTGTACTGCTTGGCCCGCTTAGTTACCTCTATCTAGGTAAGGAAGTGGAAGAAGATTTTGATCGTTTGACTTTATTGCCAAGGCTACTCACCGCGTATCAAGCAATTCTTTCTAAGCTTGCTAGTCAAGGTGTGGAATGGGTACAAATTGATGAACCTATTCTCTCGCTCGAGCTAGAAAGCAAATGGACTGATGCATTCAAACTGGCTTACCAAGTGATTCGTAGTGACGTAAAAGTGCTACTGACCACTTACTTTGATTCGGTCACGGATACGTTGGATAAAATCATCGAGCTTAATGTTGATGGCCTTCATATTGACTTGTCTGCGTCGCCAGAGCAATTGGAAGAGGTTGTGGCGAAGCTGCCTGAGGGGTGGGTACTTTCTGCTGGTGTGGTGAATGGACGAAATGTGTGGCGTTCAGATTTAAGTACTCAACTGGATCGCTTGCAGCCCCTCAAAGACAAACTTGGCGACAAGTTGTGGGTAGCGAGTTCTTGTTCGCTATTGCATAGCCCGGTTGACTTGGATTTAGAGCCGACTTTGAGCGATGAAGTGAAAAGTTGGTTTGCTTTCGCGAAACAAAAAGTAACGGAAGTAGCCTTGCTTGGCCGTGCGCTTGATGGGGACCAAAATGCGATTTTAGCTTGTGATACGTATAGTCAACCCATTAAAGATCGTAAAACCGCTTCGCATGTTAACAAACCCCACGTTCAGACTCGTTTGAACCAAATCACGGCGGCGCTCAGCCAGCGCAGCGCAGCTTATGCAGAGCGTGCCGTACACCAAGCTGAAGTGCTTGGCTTGCCACTCTTGCCGACCACGACTATAGGATCTTTCCCACAAACGGGAGAAATTCGGGGTCAGAGAAGTGCGTTCCGCAGCGGTCAACTTTCAGAATCGGATTATAAACAGGCATTAAAAGGACACATCGCTGATGCGGTGAAACGCCAAGAAGCGCTCGATCTTGATGTTCTTGTGCATGGAGAGGCTGAGCGTAATGACATGGTGGAGTATTTTGCTGAAAACCTGGCGGGCTTCCAAACCACTCAATTTGGTTGGGTACAGAGCTATGGTTCTCGTTGTGTCAAACCAGCGATTGTGGTCGCAGATATTGAGCGTGTAAAACCGATTACGGTGGAATGGTCGACGTATGCACAATCGCTGACCAACAAGCAAATGAAGGGCATGTTGACCGGCCCAGTGACGATTCTGTGTTGGACATTCCCACGTGAAGACATTACTCGCAAAGAAATTGCAGACCAGCTGGCTCTTGCACTTCGTGATGAAGTCTTTGACTTGCAAGAGGCGGGTATCAACATTATTCAAATCGATGAGCCAGCGATTCGTGAAGGCTTACCATTGAAGAAGCGTGACCACAAAGAATACCTAAACTGGGCTGTTGACGCCTTTAAGATCTCTGCCGGTAGTGCTAAGCCAGAAACGCAAATTCATACTCACATGTGTTACAGCGAATTCAACGAAATCATTGATTCAGTTGCCGCGCTTGATGCCGACGTGATTACTATCGAGACGTCGCGATCCAATATGGAACTGCTGAAAGCGTTCGAAGACTTTAATTATCCGAATGAAATTGGTCCGGGAGTTTACGACATCCATTCTCCGAACATTCCAACGGAGGAGTGGATTGAAGGCTTACTCAAGAAAGCGGCTGAAAAAATTCCGGCGCAACGTTTGTGGGTGAACCCTGATTGTGGACTTAAAACGCGTAATTGGGCAGAAACCGAAGCCGCATTAGGTAACCTTGTTTCTGCGGCTAAGAAGCTCAGAGCTGAACTCGCATAAGCGCTTAGCATCCAGAAACAAAAAAGCGAGGATACCTATCCTCGCTTTTTTATTTTATCGAGCGTCTAACTCAAGAAGATCGAGTCGCTTATTACTGTGCTTTTTGACCTGCGCTGCATGTTTGCGCTGACACCAACTCATCCGCCATTAATTGGCCGCGGGAGTTGCGTACTTTGATCCGGTACATCAAGCCCATATCAATTTGCTCACGCACCGCTGGTGTATTGCAGTAAGTGTATATACTGGTGTTCACTACTTGATTTAACGGCTTGGCACCAAGCGCATCATCGTTATAAATCATCATCATCTCAACCACATTTTTGTTGGATGAAATGCGTAAGATTTTTAATGGGCCGTATTCAAGCGGTAAACCCGCAGAAAGAACACCCGCACGGTTAGAAGCCATCAACTCAAGTTGATGTTGCTTATCATCATTTGATGAACAGCCTGCTAGTGCACCAAATGCGAGGAAAAGACACAGTAATTTTTTCATAACTTAAAACACTTTCTTGAACGGTTTTACGATGACATTTTCGTAAACGCCCGCCGCGATGTATGGATCGGCATCAGCCCATGCTTGAGCTTCTTCCAAAGAGGCAAATTCTGCTATGACTGTCGAGCCAGTAAAGCCTGCTTCACCCGGATTATCGGAATCAATGGCTGGCATTGGACCTGCAGTTAGTAGACGTCCTTCGTCTTGAAGTTGCTGCAAGCGCTCAAGATGTTGAGGGCGAACACTTAGACGTTTTTCCAATGAGTTCTCGACGTCCTGAGAAAAGATGACGTACCACATAGCATATTTCCTTAATTGGTAGGGTAAAGTCCTAATTTAACGCCTTTTTTGTGCTACTCACAAGTCAACAATGGAATTTGTGAGGTTGTTCCTAGCAATTCGTTATATTAAACCAACTTATTACTTTTGAATTGGGCGCGGCTTACCTTCGCTATCGATCGCGACATAGTTAAATGTAGCGTCGCACACCATGAAACGCTCTTCAATGCCGTGTTCTTTAATCGGTTTTACCCAAACTTCTAGATCGATGCTCATCGACGTTCTGCCGATTTTTGTGCATTCACCGTAACAGCACACTACATCGCCAACGCGTACGGGCTTTTTGAATGTAATACTCGAAACAGAAACAGTAACGATACGACCAGAAGAAATCTCTTTGGCAAGAATGCCGCCAGCTAAATCGAGCTGAGACATGATCCAACCACCAAAAATATCACCATTAGCATTGGTGTCAGCTGGCATAGCAAGGGTACGAAGCAGCAATTGGCCGCGAGGAGTGTGAATTTCCTGACTCATTTTGACATCCATTAACTCAAGCAACGCAATCCGAGAGGAATGCAATAGGGCATAACCAAAAGCTCGGACAGCAAGAAAAAACAGCGACCCTAGAGGTCGCTGCGAATCATCAATATGAGAAGATTATAGCAAAATTGAGCTTTTAATCATCAACCGAAGCATCGGAAGAGTTTTCTTTCTTCTCTTTTTGTTCTTTTGGCATGTGCTTGTAGATATAGAAGCCCGTCGCGATCATGTAAGTGAAGGTCGCGATCAACAAGCCAAAGACTTTGAAATTAACCCAAACGTCGAGTGGGAGCTTGAATGCAACGTAAACGTTGAGGCCAGCACAAAACGAGAAAAAACCGACCCATGCCCAGTTTATCTTGGTCCATACGGCTTCAGGTAGAGTGATCTCTTTACCAAGCATGCCTTTAATGGCGGATTTACCCATAGCATGACTGACGGCCAAACCGATGGCGAACAAGGCATAGATGATGGTTACTTTCCATTTGATGAAGTTGTCATCGTGGAAGAATATGGTCATGCCGCCAAAGATCGCCACCATTGAGAAGGTGATCAGTTGCATCTTTTCAACTTTTTTGTACAAAGCAAAGGTCAACACGATTTGAATAGCCGTCGCGACAATCAGTGCACCGGTCGCAACGTAGATATCGTGCATCTTGTATAGGACAAAGAAAACAATGAGTGGAATAAAATCAAGGATTTGCTTCATGTTGCAAAAAACTACCTAGTTATTGAGTTGAAGACAGTCTAGCGGAATCTGACGCAATGTGAATGGTTATAGCGATGTGGAAAATAAAATTGCCGCATTCGAAGCGGCAATTTCTGCGGTGTGTTGGTTTAGGCGACTTCTTGATAGCGAGTAATGAGCGTCTTCACGTCTTCAAGGTAACCTTCACGAAGTAGATTGTCGACCGTCGCTTCCAATTCGTCGTGAGACATGGTGAAGCAGGTTGATTTGCCCGTCATCAGGTTGAGGTACTGGTGATATTCTTCTTCTGTATAGTGCCCAACACGGTCTAGAAGCAAGGTTTTAATACCGTGGTGAATCAAGCCATAATAGGTATGTCGATGAAGCATCATAATCGTCTCCTTATCAAGTTTCCTCGCTAATAAAGAGAGGGCTCGAGTCTATGGATAAGTCGTTTGTACTTCAGCAATGCATATCGAATGCCAATTATTAATTCTCAGTTTCGAAATAGTTCGATGCTGCGTCTTTGTTTAACCAGTTATTCAACACATGTCTTAATGCGTTCAATGTCGTCGGCTTTTCTAAACGTCCATCCATCAATTTAGCGATCATCTCTAATTCTCTTTCTCCGGACTCACCTGAGAGGGCGATGATAGGCGTGTTTGGAGACAGGACTTTTATCTTTTCACTTGCTTCAAACCCATTCATTACAGGCATTTGAACGTCCATTAAGATCAAATCGACGTCATTGTTTTCAAACAGTTCGACCGCGTTTTCACCATTTTTAGCTTGTATGCTATTGACGCCAAGTTGGTTTAAATACATTTGTACCAACGCGCGTTGCACCTCTTTGTCATCAACGATGAGCACCGTTGGTGCATGTTTATCTATTTGTGCGCTAGATTTGGTTTTTTGTTCAGTGTGCCCATTTTTCCAATCCGTGAAATACGGTGTGCGCAAGGTTTCTGCTTTTGGTGCATTAGGGACGACAGGGAAGTAAAGGTGGAATTCGGTAAACTCTCCCAGCTTGGAGTGACACTCAATTCTGCCGCCGAATGAACGCATTACGCGCTGACAGTAGCCAAGGCCCAAACCGCTACCGCCGCTCTTTTGGTAAGAGAAGAAGTCGTCGAAGATTTTGTGAGAGATGGTCTCGTCGATACCTGGACCTGTGTCGCGGAACACCAAAACGTTCTCATAAGCGCCCGTATCAGTACTGATTTCAATTTGACTGTCTGGAAAAGAATCAAAATAGTAAATCGCGTTACGGATTAGGTTAAAAATAACGAAGTTAAATAAGGTCTCATTGAGCTTCGCCACAAAGTCGGTATGTTGTGGTAAACGAATCCTCTCAATTATCTTCTCATTTTCAAAACCGTAGTGGCTTACTGCCTGATCGACCGCCTTATGAATCGAGGACAGAGCGATAGGCTCGTGTGCTGGGGAACTGTCACTGACTTCTCGCAGAATGATATCAATCAGTTGCCGGCCTCGCTGGATCGCAGCTTGACCATTTTCGATGTCGATTTTTAACTGCTCAATCGGTGCTTGATTTTCAATGTGCTGCTTCAAAGCCTCAAATTGCAATTGAACCTGTGCAAGTGGGTTACGCATTTCGTGGGCGATTGAGTTGGCGAGAGCGCGACTTTGACGAATGCGACGATCAGCTTCAATCGTGCTTTGTACTCGAGTAAGTAAGGTTTGCAGCGCTGAAATCTCTTCATTTGAGAACAACTGATTGTTGATCTTATGCGGAGAGACCAATAGGTGCGTAACGGATTTCCCTTGACCGAATAGTGGCATGACTAACGCGGTATTGTTTGAGCTCATTTTCTCATACAAGGCTTTTATTGAACCTTTTGATGAACTCGCATAATCAATCTCGTCAGAGAGTTCATCCAAAACTAAGACAGACTTGTTTGATAATAAATAGTCTTCGTAAAACGTTTCGGTGTAATTACTGGTCACTAAGCGGAGTTTGTCGTTTGGGATTTGAAGCAAGATACCCAAACGTCGCATCGCGTCATCAATCGACAGTTTGAAATCTTCTTCTAGTGCTAAGATTTGTTGTACTGGCGTTTTCTTATTGCCGTAAATTAAAAACGACGAATAACGGCTAACTCGCTTGTAGAGTAGGCCCCAAGTAATGCCGATCAGAGCGCAGATAGGTGTTGCGATTAGCCATTGTTTGCTATCAGTTAGTGGGATGAAAATTGCGCCCAATGGCAGAACAAATATCGCGCACACGAGTAGTGAACTGAGCGACATGTATGCGAGGTATTTGACGCTGTAAAAACGAGAGGTTAGCAATGCATAACCGACAAATAGCATCTCACTGATGGATAAGGCTGGTGGCAACCAGGTTAAGGAGAAGTCCCCTAGGAAGTAAGTCATGCCAAGGTGGATGGTGGCAGTGGATAGCATGAATACCAAGATGCCAGCGATCATATAGTTGGTTTTGGCGAGCGTCAGTCTACTGCTATTCGCGCGCATTGCGACCAGATTGACCAATGTAAGCACCACAAAACTCACTAAGCCAATGAAGAAATAGGAAGTATGCGGGCCAAACTCGATGACGAACTCACTAGGTCCAACGATATCGACATGCTCTACGGTTAGGTTAGGCTGCAAGTTGATAAACAATGAGTAGACCGTTAGAGTGATGAAGATAAGCTGTTGCCAAGGGTGAACTTTGCCTTTTCTTTGCTCAGCAGAAAGCTGACAAGAGAAGTAATAGGCAAACGCAAATGCGAAGAAGGATGCCAGGTTGGCAAATTTGGCCATAAACACACCTGCGTCTGCCCCCAAATTAGGCAATAAGTCGGTGTGGAAATAGGCGTTGCTGCTTATCCAGGCAATGATACAAACTGAATAAGCGATGTACGGAGCGTGATGCGTCCCAAAGATGACTTCATTCTTTTGCTTCAGACGATAGCAATAGTAAATGAGCCACATGAATACCACAGCGACGGTAGCGAGCAGTGTGATGGCTTTTGCGTAGGTCAGTGCTTCTAGGTTGAACTCAAACATATTCATCCCTTGCTAATGAACCTTGTTTTCGAATCTCTCGAATCGCGTGCTTATAGGCACGAAAATCGGTTTGACTGAATGCTTTGACCATCATTTCGAAATTCCAAAATCCCCGGTAAGTATCTTTGCCGTCATTGTTGAGATCGCAATATCCTGAGTGGAAATACGCGTTCTTATCGATAGACTGATAAAAGTTGAGCATGAAAGGTTGCTCAATAATGGTGAAGCCTACTTTATAGCCTGCTTGATGCAGGACGTTCATCAATTCTTTTTGCGCAAGGTAGAGGAAGTAGAGTTTTTGTTGTGTATTTCCACTTACTGTCAGGCGCAGGACTTCACACACAGATTTTGTGTCAGACAATAGTAACTTGAATTCACGATCAAATTCTGGGAGAGAGTAACATTTTAACAGAGCCGATGGTGTAAAAAGCTGCAAGCGTGTTAGCTCGGAATGCCCGTGGTTTGGTAAGCAGTAGTGCCAGTGCTTATTGCTAAATTGTGGTGCGTAACTTAACCAGGTTTCATGGGTTGACCAGTCTTGGATTAATGCAGAAGCAACCAATGTCGGGAGCGTTTCACCGTCTGGATGTTTGAGTAGAATGAAGTGCTTACCTGTTTGTGATAGCGACAACAAAGGCAGCATTTCGTACCACTTCTCACCTTGTACAAAAAGCTCAAGGTTGCTTAAGGTAATAGCATTACTGAGCGACATTGCATGTAAGTGTGTCGGTGTTTTTACCAAAAGTTGAGTATCTTCTACATGTTCGATCAATGCACCGTAGTAATTGCTGTCTTCAAAAGGTAATTTTGTATTATCGTTTGGGCTTTCTGTTTTTGACGATGTTGCTTTGATCGCTGCGATTTCGCATTCACACCAAAACTCTAACCAATGTATGAAACACTGTGCAACAACTTGTTCCAAAATTGCAATGTAAGAAGACAACGTTGAAGGGTAGCGTTGTACTAAATCACGATAATCCATCGATTCAAACAGCACTGAATAGCTTTTAGAACGATGCTCTGGGAATAGAGCAATGAGTTGTTTTCTTCGATAGTCAGTGACAGATTGAAATAGGGATTGGCGTTCTTGCGAATTAAAACCAGTAAGGACAGCATTGATCAGCGCGCGTTGTTTTTTTTCGATTGGCATGCTGCTCGCGGAAAGCACACCTAAAGGCGACGTAAAGTTCATGAGATAACCTAGCCAAGGTTTATGGTTTTTTATTTATGTCGCTCTTATATCATTTAGAAGAAAATATGCCATCAGTTTCTATTTAAATAGTTACCTAAGGCAAGCTTATAGTTAAAAAGCCGCTCGTTGGAGCGGCTTGACTAAGCGATAACCTAACTATGCTTCTTGCTTTTGAAGCTCAGCTTGTTCTGCTTCTTCTTCAATTAGCGCATCAACGATAACCGCACAAGCAGCATCACCAGTGATGTTTAGCGCTGTACGAATCATATCGAAGATACGGTCAAGAGCGAACAATAGTGGTAGACCTTCGATAGGAATACCAGCCGCTAGAAGTACCGCAACAACAAGGAATGAAGGTCCTGGAACACCTGCTTGACCAACTGCGCCCAAGGTAGAAGTCACGATGATCGCAATGTAAGCACCCATACCAAGGTCGATGTTGAACAGCTGTGCAAAGAAGATAGCAACCAAACCGTAGTAGATTGCGTTACCAGACATGTTGATGGTCGCACCAAGTGGCAGAACAAATGACGCAGTTGAGTTCTTAACGCCTAACTCTTTCTCACATGTGTCCATTGTCACTGGCAGCGTTGCCATAGAAGATGCGGTTGATAGAGCAACTGCTTGTGGCTTCTTCATTGCTGATACGAACTTCTTCGCAGAAGTTTTAGTGAAGATGTGCACCATGGCAGGGTAAACCACGAAGCCGAATACGAGGATAGCTGCTACGTAAACGACGAACAGTTTGAATACCACCATTAGAGCACCGAAACCGAACGTACCCACGGCTTCTGCCATCAGGCCAAATACACCGATAGGAGCAATGATCATCACCTTGTTGATCATCCAAACCATTGCGTCAACGATGCAGTTAACACCATTGATGATTGGCTCGCGACGTGATTTTTCTTGTTTTGAAATCGCGATACCGAAGAACATACAGAACACAAGGATCTGAAGGATGTTCGCTTCGTTTAGTGATTGGAAAACGTTAGTTGGGATCATACCAGTGATGGTTGCCCAGAAAGTAGGTAGCTCACCTTTTGAAGCGTATTCTGCTGAGAACATGCCCTCAACGCCAGAGACGTCGATGCCCATGCCCGGTTGGAATACTTCACCCATGACTAGCGCAAGTGCTACTGCTAGAGCGGATGTCAGACCAAAGTAACCTAGGGTTACCAAGCCCACTTTACCTGCAGATTGGCTGTTGCCTAGACCTGCTGCACCTGAGATAAGCGCTACCGCGACCAGAGGGATCACAAGCATCTTGATCAGGTTGATGAAGATAGCACCTAGTGGTGCAAATACTGTCGCGCTTTGACCCATGAAGGCACCAACGGCAGTACCTACGATCATTGCAATGACGACTTGTACGCCAATGTTGTTTAGCAAACTCTTTTTGTTTAACACTTCCATAACCTCTGTGCTAATAAAATGTAAAATCCTAAAATTACCCACCAATCTAAAGTTGTTATTTGGATAATTATATCGCCTTGCTTTTTACACTTATCATTCACAATTAGCAATACAATTCCGGTACAAACTCACCGACTAATTGGGAATTTCTTGATTGATGATAGTTTTTTAATCAATAGCAATCGTTTGCTATTGTTCGAGGTAATGGTTTTGGTTGGTGTTGTTTATAAAATGGATGGTAATAGAGGGGCGGTTTTAGAAACTGAATGTTAAAAAAAAGATCGATTCCTAATGTTTGATAAGGAATCGATCTCATATTCGTTAAATCAGTAATACGTTATTTTTGTGTTGCTGCTTTCATAGCAGAAACGAATTCACCTAGCTTGTCGAGCATAATTTGCGGTTGTTCAACGTGCGCTTCAATGATCTTCACCACGGCTGAACCAGAAATCGCACCAGCGGCGCCAGATTCTAGTGCTTGTTTCACCTGCGCTGGCTCAGAGATGCCAAAACCAAGCAGCGCTGGTGGCGCATCAAATTGGTTCAGTCTATCGAGCATATGGCCTACTGGCATGTTTGCTTTGGTTTCTGCACCAGTTACCCCTGCACGAGATAGTAGGTAAGTGTAGCCGCCACCCAGTTCTGATACTTGCTTCAGTGTTTCGTCACTTGCAGTAGGTGGTGCGATAAAGATTGGGTGAATACCAAACTTCTCGGCCGCAGCCACAAACTCTGAACTCTCGTTGGTTGGTACGTCAGCAATCAAAACAGAATCGATGCCTGCTTTTGCACAGCGCTCATAGAAGTTTTCGATACCGCGTGAGTAAACAAGGTTTGCGTACATCAGAAGACCAATAGGCAGCTCTGGGTACTTAGCTCGAATCTTACCGATTTGCTCGAAGCAGATATCCGGTGTTGCACCAGAATCCAGCGCGCGAATGTTAGCACCCTGAATGGTTGGGCCATCTGCAAGTGGATCAGAGAATGGAATGCCAAGCTCTAGGGCATCAGCGCCAGACTCAACCAGTGTTTCCATGATTTTATATGACTGTTCAGCGTTTGGATCACAAACCGTTACGAACGGTACAAATGCGCCTTGGTTTTTCTCGTTTAGACGCGCGAACATCTTTTCATAACGGCTCATTAGATCGCTCCTTTTTCTTCTAGGATGGCATGCACAGTGAAGATATCTTTATCACCACGACCGGATAGGTTGACTACCAACAATTGTTCTTTCTCTGGATTCTCACGAGCCATGCGTAATGCATGTGCCACTGCGTGAGAAGATTCTAGAGCAGGGATAATGCCTTCGTGACGTGCAATTTCTTGGAACGCTTCTAGCGCTTCATCGTCTGTTACGTTGTCGTATTCTGCACGGCCAATTGCGTTTAGGTGCGCGTGCTGAGGACCAACTGAAGGGAAATCAAGACCCGCAGATACAGAGTAAGACTCTTCAACTTGGCCGTTAGGATCTTGCATCAATGGCGCTTTCATACCAAAGAAGATGCCCGTTTTACCATGCTTAAGTGGTGCTCCGTGTTGGTCGGTGTCGATACCTTTACCTGCTGGCTCAACACCAATGAGGCGAACGCTTTCTTCTTCGATGAAGTCAGCAAACATACCGATAGCGTTTGAACCGCCGCCCACACACGCGATAACTGCGTCAGGAAGACGACCTTCACGTGCCAAAATCTGATTCTTAGTTTCTTCACCAATCATTCGTTGGAAATCACGCACGATGGTTGGGAATGGGTGAGGACCTGCCGCTGTACCTAATAGGTAGTGCGCGTCTTCATAAGTTGCAGACCAGTCGCGTAGCGCTTCGTTACACGCGTCTTTTAGCGTTGCTGAACCAGAGTGTACAGGAATCACTTCTGCACCCATTAGCTTCATTCGGAATACATTCGGGCTTTGACGCTCAACGTCTTTTGCACCCATGTAAACGCGACACTTAAGGCCAAGTAGTGCACACGCTAGTGCGGTTGCAACACCGTGTTGGCCTGCACCTGTTTCTGCGATGATTTCGTTTTTACCCATGCGTTTCGCAAGCAGAGCTTGACCTAACACTTGGTTGGTCTTGTGCGCGCCTCCGTGAAGCAGGTCTTCACGTTTTAGGTACAGTTTGGTCTTCGTACCTTTGGTTAGGTTACGAGTTAGAGTCAAAGCCGTTGGACGGCCCGCATACTCTTGAAGAAGCGTCATGAATTCGCTGCGGAATTCTGGATCTTCTTGCGCGTCGATAAACGCTTGCTCTAGTTGCTCCAATGCTGGAACTAGAATTTGCGGAACGTACTGACCGCCGTATTCGCCAAAGTAGGCATTCAGTTTTGCCATCGTTATATTCCTTCTCGTATTTTTCGCTACGAATAGCTTTAAATTTTTTAGCTGATATCCAGCTTTAGTAGTTGCGAATGGCGGTGAATGCCGCGAGCAACTTCTGTGAATCTTTTTTGCCTGGTGCGCTTTCTACACCAGAGTTTAAATCTAATCCCAAGCAACCTAGTGCCGCTGCTTGTTGAGCATTTTCTGGCGACAGTCCGCCCGCTAGCATAATTTGACTTGGGTCACCGATCAGTGACCAGTCGAACACTTGACCGGTTCCGCCAGTTTGAGTGCCAACTTGCGCATCTAATAGATGGCGGTCAATGTGGTCTGCAAGCAGTTCTGGCTTCGCGTCAGTCACGCCGTAAGCTTTCCAAATTTCTACTGTTGTTGGCAGTTCGGCTTTGAGTTGGTTTACGTAAGCTTGGTCTTCTTGACCGTGCAGTTGCACCGCTTTTAAACCCAAAGAGGTCACGACAGAAGCAACAAAATCGATATCGTGATTTTGGAAAACGCCTACGTAGTTAAGTGGAGCACCGCTCATGGTTAAGCGAGCACCTTCAAGGTCGACCGCACGCTTAGACTTCTCGACAAAAATCAGGCCACCAAATACTGCGCCAGATTGATACGCTTTTGCTGCGTCATCTGGGTGCGTTAAGCCACACACTTTGTTTTCACCCAACGTCACTTTACGTACTGCAAGTTCAAGGTTCTCTTCCGCCATCAGCGAACTACCAATCAAGAAGCCGTCTGCGTATTCCGCTAAATCACGAACTTGTTGATGCGTATAAATGCCAGATTCTGAGATTACTGTTGCGTTAGGAGCCAGTTCGCGAATTGTCGGTGCCAGTTCTTTAGTACGATTCAAATCAGTACTTAGGTCGCGAAGGTTACGGTTATTGATGCCGATAACGCGTGCGCCTAGCTTAACGGCACGATGAAGCTCTTCTTCGTTGCTGACTTCGGTCAGGATACCCATGTTCAGGCTGTGTGCTGCTTCTTCTAGCGCTTTGTACTCTTCGTCATTTAAGACAGAAAGCATCAGTAGCACGGCATCAGCACTGTAATGACGCGCTAGATAAACTTGGTAGGTATCTACCATGAAGTCTTTACACAGAACGGGCTGTTTGACTTGACCACGCACTTGAGGAAGAAAGTCAAAGTTACCTTGGAAGTACTTTTCGTCTGTTAAGACTGAAATGGCATCTGCATGGTTGTTGTAAACCGATGCAATGTAATCCAAGTCGAAGTGATCACGAATCAAACCTTTAGAAGGAGATGCCTTCTTACATTCGGTGATGAATGCCGTCTTTTCGCCACTCAGAGCATCGTAGAAGCTGCGGTCCGATGGAAGCAAATCAGACTGAAATGTGCTTAGCGGTTGAGACACCTTACGGTCTGCTACCCACTGATATTTGTCGCGGACAATTTTCGCCAGTACTTCTGCCATTTCTGCTTCTTTCTTAGAAACGTGTTCAGACAGGTTGTTAGCTTGCTGAGTGTTGAAGTCAGTCATCTTCTTCAATTCCTTAAGCGTGTGCGGCAAGTTGTTGTACCAATTGGTACGCCTTGCCTGAATTCATTGCCTCAATCGCTTGTTGCGTGTTGGCTTTTAAATCTTCGTGGCCGAATAGACGCATTAGCAGAGCAACGTTCACCGCCACTGCGCCCAATTGTGCGTCTGTACCTTTACCCGTCAGAATATTGGTAATGATCGCTTTGTTTTCTTCAGGATCACCACCTTTGATCGCTTCTAGTGGGTGTGCTTCTAGACCGAAGTCTGCAGGCGTTAGTTTGTATTCTGTGATCTTACCGTCTTTGATTTCAGCAACGGTTGTTTCACCGTGAATTGCTACTTCGTCCAAACCACTGCCGTGTACTACTGCTGCGCGCTTCATACCCATTTGTAGCATGGTTTCTGCGATAGGACGAACCAGTTCTTCACTGTAAACGCCCATCAATTCGATGTTTGGACGAGCTGGGTTAATCAGTGGGCCAAGAATGTTAAAGATGGTGCGTGTTTTCATGGTTTGACGCACTGGCATCGCATGGCGCACACCACCGTGGTATTGAGGTGCAAATAGGAAAGCAACACCGATGTCGTCTACCGCTTTGCGCGTATCTTCTGCGCTCATTGCTAGATTGATACCAAATGAATCAAGAAGGTCAGAAGAACCAGATTTGCTCGAAACGCTGCGGTTACCGTGTTTCGCTACTTTTAGACCACATGCTGCAGCAACAAACGCCGCTGTGGTTGAAATATTGATGGTGTTGTGACCGTCACCACCTGTACCTACGATATCTGCGAAATCGTAATCTGGGCGAGGGAATGGGTTTGCATTTGCCAGCAGTGCTTTCGCCGCGCCTGCAATTTCATCTGGTGTTTCGCCTTTGATTTTTAGTGCAGTCAGTGCTGACGCCATCAAAATTGGGTCTAGTTCTCCACGGATAATGATGTCGAATAGCTGTTGGCTCTCTTCCTGAGTCAGCGATTCTTGCTCGTACAATTTGGTAATAATAGGGTTGATGATTGCTTCCATATTTCCTCTCCTAAATTTCTTATGTGCCAAGTGCTTTTTAAGCAGTGAGTGGGCTTGCTGAAGTTTGTTCTTCAAGTGCCCATTCAATGGCATTGGCCAACAGTGTTGCTCCGTAGGTCGTCATAATAGATTCCGGGTGGAACTGGAACCCGCAAACTTTATCTTCTTCATGTACAACAGACATTACCAAGTCATCCACTTCTGCTGTTATGGTTAGGCTCTCAGGAACCTTGGTAGCAACCAGCGAGTGGTAACGTGCAATTGCAAGTGGTGATGGTAGGTTTTGGTAAATCGCATGGTTTTGGTGCTCCATCATAGAGACCTTACCGTGAATGATTTCGCCTGCGCCAGCAACGGTGCCGCCGTACGCTTCAACAATCGCTTGGTGACCAAGACAAATGCCGATCATCGGAACTTTGCCTTTCATCAGTTGAATCAGTTCTGGCATTGAGCCTGCTTCTGACGGTGCACCAGGACCTGGTGATAGCAGAACCACTGGGTTTTCAAGCTCGTTTACCGCTTGTTCAATGGTTTGTGCTGGGATGTTGTTTCGGTAAATCTTGACTGAGTGACCTAGCGAGCGGAATTGATCCACAAGGTTGTAGGTGAACGAGTCAAAGTTGTCGATAAAAATGATATTAGCCATCTCTGAACCCTATTCCTTATTGTGACTTATGCGCTGCTTGGATAGCAGAGATTACCGCTTGTGCTTTACCGCGTGTTTCATCTGCTTCCGCTTGTGGATCAGAATCGAATACCACGCCAGCACCGGCTTGAACTTGAGCAATGCCGTTCTCAACGTACGCCGAGCGAATCACAATACAGGTGTCTAATGTGCCTTCACCGGTTAAGTAACCTACTGCGCCGCCGTAGCTACCGCGACGTGCGCCTTCGACATCGCGAATCAACTGCATCGCACGAATCTTTGGTGCGCCAGTGAGTGTGCCCATGTTCATACAAGCTTGGTATGCGTGCAGTGCGTCTAGGTCTTCACGTAGTTGACCGACCACACGAGATACCAAGTGCATCACGTGACTGTAGCGGTCCACTTTCAATAGGTCTGCCACGTGGCGAGTGCCAGCTTGAGCAATACGCGCTACATCGTTACGTGCTAAGTCAACCAACATCATGTGTTCTGCGTTTTCTTTCTTGTCGGTGCGCAGTTCAAGTTCGATACGGCTGTCTAAATCAAAGTCAATTTCACCGTTCGGACGTTTACCACGGCGACGAGTCCCCGCGATTGGGTAGATTTCAATTTGGTTGGTATCGGTTTCGTACTTAAGCGCGCTTTCTGGCGATGCTCCGAACAAAGTGAACAGCTCATCTTGCATGTAGAACATGTAAGGACTTGGATTGCTCTGTTTAAGTTCTTTGTAGGCTGCCAATGGAGAAGGGCAAGGTAGAGTGAATCGACGAGATGGTACGACTTGGAATACATCGCCTTTCACTACGTACTCTTTTAAGTCGCGAACGGTTTGGCAGAAGTCTGCATCAGACACGCTAGGTTCTACCGTTACTTCAGCGATTTGCTTTGCACTTGGCAACAGTTTTGGTGCCGCGCATTGAGCGCTGATTTCTGCAATGCGAGTCTCTAACGCTGTTTTCTCTGAACCATCAACAAACAACGTCGCTTGAAGCTGGCAAGATTCCGTTTGATGATCCACAACCAATAGTGTTTCCGCTACGTAGAAAACGTAATCTGGACATTGGTTGGTTGCTTCTGCATTGCCCAATGGTTCGAAGTTCGCAACTAAGTCGTAGGCAAATAGACCACCAAGGAAAATTGCGTGTTTGTCTTGCTCTGAGATATCGAAGCTGTGTTGAACCAAGCGAAGTGCATCAAAAGATGACGCTTCACGTAGACGAGAATCTTCATCCAGTGTGTCGCATGGTTGTGTAAATTCTAACGTTAATGTGTCAGCGTCAAATTGACGAGAGACATCACCACGGACGTTTTGGTTTAAGTGCGCTAGTAGGTTTTTGCCGTTATCCGTGAGGGCTTGCATGGTGACAGTGTGACCAAAGCAGACGATACGAACTGCCGAATCAACCAGTAACAGGGATTTCAAGTCTTGCTTTGAATCGATTTCAGCAGATTCCAGCAATAGGCTGTCAGTTTTGTTCTCACATAGCGTGTGGAACAACCGAGTCGGGTCTTGAGTATAAGGGACGGAAGCCGTTAGCACTTCAAGCTGTCCAAGTTTCTTAATTTCAATGGCCTTGTTCACAAGACCTCCTTATAGCTGTTTACATCTTCCTGCCGTACATAGTCGCATAAAGCAAACGTTCACCCAATCAAGTTTTGGTCATATTCGATGAATGTTTAAGCAGTTGAATGTGAGATGGACGACAAAACAAAAAGCCCGCTGAAGTAGCGGGCTTTGTGACATTTAATTCTCTAAACTAGAAGTACACGTTCGCCCACCAAGAACTTGTCCAAGTGCGCCACCAAGCAACGTCTGCGGAATTCATCTTATTCAGACGAACCGCAACTTTCGCTTTCTGGTTTTGGTTAAATTCTTGTAACATGGTGAGCCTTAAATAGGTACTTCGTATTTGTGTACTAGTTAACTAGTGCAGAGATAAAAAGTCAACCCCAAAACAGCATTAAAACGACAAAAAGATGAGAATTGATTTACACAGCCACACTACAGCCTCGGATGGTCGATTTGCACCGAGTGATTTGGTGGATCGGGCACTAAGTTTTGATATCGAGGTTTTGGCGATCACGGATCATGATACGGTTGACGGCTTAGCTCCGGCCAAGCAATACGTTGAAGAAAATAATCTGCCGCTCAAAATCATTAACGGTATCGAGCTCTCGACTGTTTGGCAGAACAAAGACATCCATATTGTGGGTTTGAATATTGATCCGGAAAGCCCAGCATTGGTTGAGTTAATTCAGCAACAGAAAACGCATCGCGTAGCAAGGGCGCAGCTGATTGCAGAGCGTCTACAGAAAGCCACTCGCGATGGGGTGCTCGAAGAAGTTCAGTTAATTGCCGGTGATGCGCCAATCACACGAGCTCACTTTGCTAAATGGCTTGTGGACAATGGCTACGCAAAGAACATGCAGATGGTGTTCAAGAAGTTTTTGACGCGTAACAATCCAGGTTATGTTCCACCAAACTGGTGTTCGATGAAAGACGCTGTCGACGCGATTCATGCCGCTGGTGGACAAGCGGTTTTAGCACATCCAGGGCGATATCAACTTACCGCCAAATGGGTGAAGCGAATGCTGGCTGCGTTTGTGGAGGCGGGTGGTGATGCTATGGAAGTGGCTCAGCCCCAACAAGCACAACAAGAAAGACGCAACTTGGCCGATTATGCTATACAATACAAACTATTAGCTTCTCAAGGCAGTGATTTTCACTATCCGTCACCGTGGATGGAGCTGGGAAGAAACCTCTGGTTGCCTGCGGGTGTAGAACCAGTTTGGAAAGATTGGGGTATTGATCCTTCGTTGAATGCTCAACCTGACGAAGTCGAAACGCCATAAAAAATATAGAGCCGAGAGGTTCGATAATGAGGAATTACAATGAGCCAGTTTTTTTACGTTCATCCAGAAAACCCACAGGCTCGCTTGATCAATCAAGCAGTAGCAATCATTCGTAACGGCGGTGTGGTGGTTTACCCAACCGATTCAGGTTACGCACTAGGCTGTCAATTGGAGAACAAGCAGGCGCTGGAACGAATTTGTCAGATCCGTCGTCTGGATGACAAGCATAACTTTACGTTGTTGTGTCGCGATTTGTCGGAGCTTTCTCTGTACGCACGAGTGGATAACTCGGCATTCCGACTACTGAAAAACAACACACCGGGTCCTTACACTTTTATCTTCAAAGGCACAAAAGAAGTGCCGCGTCGTTTGATGAACGCAAAACGCAAAACGATTGGTATCCGTGTTCCAGATAACCGTATCGCATTGGACTTATTAGAAGCGCTTGGCGAGCCGTTGATGTCAACATCGCTAATTTTGCCAGGTAGTGACGTGACGGAATCGGACCCTGAGGATATTCGTGACAAATTAGAGCACGCTGTTGATGTCATCCTTAACGGTGGGTATCTGGGTGAGCAACCGACAACAGTGATTGACTTTAGTGATGGTGAGCAAGTGATAGCGCGCGTAGGTTCTGGTGACCCAGCGCCATTTGAGTAAGCTCGTCAACTCAAAATCAAATACGAAATTAGCACAAAGCTAAATAAGAAAGGGAGGCGAAGACGCCTCCCTTTAATTTTTGAATCAATGAGTAGAAGTTCACATTCGCGGATTATGCGAAGTCAAAGATATCGATATTGTGGTGCTCAATGTAGTTCATGTAACCTGCATCAATACCTTTCAACGTTACTTCCACATTAAACTCGTCGCTAGAGAACACAGCCCAACCAAAGTCGTTGTAAGACAGCGTTAGGTCGTCTGCGGAATCGAGGAACGTGTCGCGAATACCATCGTCGTTGGTATCGAGACCCATATCAAATACAAGCTTATCGTGGCAAATGTTGAAGTCTAGGATCTCTGCTTTCACTTCAATGTCGTTTGAGGAAACTGGCTGATCTGGAACGCCAACCGCAAGACGGTTTGTCATTACGAACGTGTCATCACCACATCCACCAGCAATCACAGAGTTGCCATCACCAACGACGACCGTATCATCACCCCAACCGGCATTGATGAAGTTGTTGCCAGAGTAGTCGAAAATAGTATCGTCACCACAACCACCAAATAGAGAGTCATTACCCAAGCCGCCAGACAAGTAATCGTCGCCTGAACCACCAGCCAGTAAGTCATCACCTCTGCCGCCTAATAGAGTGTCGTCACCACGGCAACCAAAGACATAGTCATTTCCGTCGAAACCAACAAACTTATCATCGCCACCAAAACCGACGAAAACGTCGTTGGTATCTGAGCCTTTTGTGCCGGTCATGTTGTCGTCTTCTGAGGTGCCAAATATCCAATTTAGGTCAAGATTTGTATGAGACATTTATTATTCCTTTTCATCTGATTAAGGGAGCTAGCAAGCTGAACAGTTATCTTTCTTATAACCTTGATAATTTTATCAGGTGCACCAAAAATTCAGAGGTGTGGACAGACCCATAATAGTGCGGTTCTACCCTAGTGCGGCTTAGTACTAAGTTGGAGAAGATGATGAGTTAAGTGTGAGTTTTAGAGCGAGATTTTAACGAGAGAATCTGGACGATTTCACTTACATTAAATGGGAGAATCTCGTATAATGTCCGACCGAAAAAATCCCATTTACATGGGTAACTTGCAAAATGAAGACCAATTCTGGTCTCGACGTCTGTGAAGACGACACATAGGTAGATAAATGAGCGAAAAGTTACAAAAAGTATTAGCACGCGCAGGTCACGGTTCTCGTCGCGAGATTGAATCGTTAATTAAATCTGGTCGCGTTAGCGTGAACGGAGTCGTAGCTAAACTTGGTGAAAGACTAGAAGATGAGAACAGCGTAGTTCGTATCGATGGTCACGTTGTGTCTGCGAAGGTACAAGAAGAAGTGATCTGTCGTGTTTTGGCTTATTACAAGCCAGAAGGTGAACTGTGTACTCGTCACGACCCAGAAGGTCGTCGCACTGTTTTCGATCGTCTGCCAAAGATCCGTGGTTCTCGTTGGATTTCAGTAGGTCGTCTTGATGCTAACACATCAGGTTTGCTGCTGTTTACAACAGATGGGGAACTGGCGAACCGCCTTATGCACCCAAGCCGTCAGGTTGAACGTGAATACCTTGTTCGTGTTTTCGGCGAAGTAACTGAACAGAAAGTGAAAAACCTAGTTCGTGGTGTTGAACTTGAAGATGGTATGGCACGTTTCGAAGATGTGGTATATGCGGGTGGTGAAGGTATGAACCACACGTTTTATGTTGCTATCAACGAAGGTCGTAACCGTGAAGTTCGCCGTCTGTGGGAATCGCAAGATACGACGGTTAGCCGCCTAAAACGTGTTCGTTACGGTGATATCTATCTGGATAAGAAACTGCCTCGTGGCGGTTGGATGGAACTTGATCTTAAAGAAGTAAACTACCTACGCGAATTGGTAGAGCTTCGTCCAGAAAAAGAAACCATGCTTGATCTGAACAAAGACAACACCTCACGTAAACGTGAACGTGCTCGTAGCCAAAAAATCCGTCGCGCTGTTAAGCGTCACGAAGAGCGCGTAAATACGCCTAAAGGCCGCAGCAACAACCCTTCTCGCCGTAAGCCAAAGAAGAGCGCAGGTGATCAGGGTGCACGCAACAAGCATCGTTAATCGATAGCGAAAATTAGAAAGGCTTGCCACTTGGCAAGCCTTTTTCTTATCTAGCGTTTCGCGTTCGTGATCTTTCGTGTTTGCCAATCACACGTAACTTTAACTTGCTGGCATAAAAAAACACCAGCGCGAGGCTGGTGTTTTTGATCATGATGAGGAAATCGTTAATCACGTTTCCAAAGCATATGGCAGAACTTATGTTCTGGGTCTCGACTGATTAGCATACGAGCAAAAACGTCATCAAGTACGTCATTTTCCTCGTTTACTAAGCCGATTCGAACTTCTGCATACACTTCTTTGTCGATGTCGAAGCCAACATGTTCAACCCAGTCATCACTAGTTTCAACAAGCTCTGCGGCACCACGATCTTCAAATTGCGCAGTAAACAGAATGACATCAGCTGGCTCTAGGTTATCTGGAGCCATTTCAAGGAAGATGTCGTACGCAGCGTCGATAACGTCGTCGTAAGAAATCAAATCAGACATGCTTATGCTCGGCTCATGTATTTACGTTCAGTCGTGTTGATGATCACGCGGTCACCAGTCGCAATGTACTCAGGAACTTGAATTACAAGGCCTGAAGCAAAGCGTGCTGGTTTAGTACGTGCAGATGCAGATGCACCTTTAATTGAAGGGTCAGTTTCTTCAATCACTAGCTCAACAGAAGAAGGAAGCTCGATACCAACAGCAGAGCCGTTGATTAGAATAAGGTGGATACCTTGAGTGTCTTCGTTGATGAACAGAAGCTCATCTTCAACTTCGTTGTGTTTGAATGTGTATTGTGAGTAGTCTTCGTTATCCATGAAGATGTGCTCATCGCCATCAGCGTATGAGTACACAACTGCACGTTTGTTCATTTCTACCGTTTCAACCACATCATCAGATTTGTAACGCTCATCTACACGAGCGCCAGTGTTTAGATCTGTACAACGCATTTTGTAGATCTTAGCGCCGCCACGACCACCAGGAGTCGTAACTTCGATGTCTTTAACTAGAAGAGTTTTACCATTAGACTCGATTGCGAAGCCTTTTTTGATTTCACTTGCCTTTGGCATTGTATTTTCCTATTTACACTTATTAAGCAAAACTTGGTGATTATAGCGCTAACTTGTTTGTCTGGCACCAAAATTAATCGTTGTTGTTTATTCCTAATGAAACGGCTGAATGGGCTTGATTCAAAACCATAGCTAGTGGATCATATTGACCATCGTTCGCTAAAAACTCGAGATCGCGTTTCAATCAATGTCTCTCTCTGTTATCAATCCAAAACAACCTTTCCAACCAGAATTTGAACCTCTTATTCGAGAGGTGCTAGCGTGCCTAAAAGGCGGCCTCGGTGCTAACCTGCATAGTGTTTACGTGTATGGCAGTGTTGCGCGAAAAAGTGCCATTGCAGGTAAATCAAATCTTGATCTGGTGGTGGTAACGAAGTCCAGTTTTGAAAATAACCGAGCAACAATACTCAACACCATCAAATGGCGAGCGCAGCAGGGACACCCACAAGTTCAAGGTGTTTCTATTCGTACCGCACTGGTGAGTGAGGTAGCAAACCTAGACAGTATTTTTACTTGGGGGTTTATGCTCAAGCATTGTTGCGTTTGTGTGTATGGTGAGAGCTTAGGCGATTGTTTTGGCGATTATGTTCCAAGTTGGGAAATTGCTAAACACTGGAATATGGATGTGGAAGGTTGGATCTCAGTCTATCGAAGTAAGATTAGCCAAGCCAGCAGCGTAAAAGAGCAGGTAGCGGCACAAATCGTGATTGCAAAGAAATTACTGCGGGCGTCTTATTCGTTGGTGATGTATCGAGATAAGCGTTGGTTTGATGATCCTGTTGAATGCGGCGAGGTATTTTTGAAGTATCACCCTGAAAAGCAATTGGAGATCGAACGTTTGGGTATCTTGCTGGCTGGTCGAGCAATTCCCAAACGCTCTGTACTTGGTTTGATGGATGGCTTTGGAAGTTGGCTTGTAAAGCAGTATCAAAAAACCGAGTTCCGAATAGGTTAAGCCACGCCATCTATGCGCAGTATCTTCTAAAATAATCCCATTTGAGGCGCTGACAGTTGCTCAAAGTCAGTGCCGATAAACGGCAGAATCGCATCGGCGACCGGCTTTAGTTGTTTATCAATGTAATGTTGGTAATCGATAGGACTGTTTCTGTATTCGTGTGGCTCTGGGCCATTTACGGTAATCAGGTATTCGATTCGACCACGGTTTTGATACTGCAACGGTCTACTAAGTTTAGCATTGATGTCATCTGCTAAGCGTGCGGCTCGCACCTGTGGTGGAATGTTCTTTTGGTATTCGTGCAGCTTTCGACGTAGGCGTTTCTGATACACCAATTGATCATCGAATTCGCCGCTGTTGGTTTTCTCGACCATTTCTCGCACATAGTCACTTGGATCTTCACCGTGAAAAACCATTTGATACAAGGTGTTCTGGAACTTCTGCGCCAGAGGCGTCCAGTCAGTTCGAGCGCTTTCTAACCCCTTGAAGATAATGCGTTCTTGTTCGCCTTCGCCAATCAATCCCGCGTAACGTTTCTTAGAGCCTGTCTCTGCCCCACGAATTGTCGGCATTAAGAACTTGCGGTAATGGGTCTCGTATTCAATCTCGAGAATAGACGTTAAGTTGTATTCACTCCGTAAGTGTTCCGTCCACCAATGGTTGATGTAGTCGACCAACGTATTCCCAATCTCATCCGCCTCTTCTTGGCTATAAGCACCATTTAAAGATACGAAGGTGGAATCGGTATCGCCATAAATCACTTGATAGCCTTTGTCTTCAATCAGCACTTTGGTCTGCTTCATGATCTCGTGCCCACGCATGGTGATACTTGAAGCAAGACGGGTATCAAAGAAACGGCAGCCAGACGAACCTAACACACCATAGAACGAGTTCATGATGATCTTAATTGCTTGCGAAAAGGCTTTCTCGTTGTTCTTTTTGGCGACATCACGCGCGGCCCACAGCTTCTCAATCATCTCTGGTAGGAAGTGTTTCGAGCGATGGAACTGACCGCCACGGAATCCGGGGACGGCTTCATCATCTGCCTTGCCGATATCAAGCTGTAAACCTTCGACTAAGCCCATTGGGTCAATCAAGAAAGAACGAATGATCGATGGATACAGGCTTTTAAAATCCAATACCAAGACTGAGTCATACAGATTCGGGATAGAATCCATCACATAACCGCCTGGGCTAGCGATCCAGTTCTCGGGATGCAGGTTAGGTGCGACATAACCTGCACGGTGAATCTGTGGCAAATACAAGTTAGTAAACGCTGCCACTGAGCCCCCGACGCGATCCAGTTCCACTCCCGTTAAACGTGAACGTTCAATCGCGAAGTCGAGTAGGTGGGTATGGTCGAAAATCTTATTTACCAAAACGCAATCTTGCAGGTTATATTTTGCAAGAGAGGGCTTATCCAACCGATACATGCGATTGATCTCGTCCATTCGGTCATGCACGTTATGAATTTCTTTACCTTCGCCAAGCAACTCTTGAGATACAGACTCAAGTGACCATGAACGGAAATGATATGTTGCCGTCTTTAAGGTATCGATACCATCGAGAACCACACGACCGGGAATAGAGATAAACCCTTGCTGGCTTTGCGCTGAACTGCGGAAAAAGCTGGCTTGATCCGCGCGACCAATCATTAGCTTCATACTGTGCCATTCTGCACGTTTGTGTAAGAGGCGGAAGTCGAAGTCAATGACGTTCCAGCCAACAATGACATCTGGGTCGAACTGCTTAAACCAATCAGTCATAGCCTCAAGTAATGCTCTCTCGTCTTTCACCCACTGGATTTTTGTTTCTGCTGGTTCCGGTTCGCCAATCATGATTACGCGAGAATCTACAGGGCTGTCTAAACCGATCGAATAAAGAATGCCTTTCTCTGAACATTCCAAATCAAGGGAAACCACGTGCAAATTTGGTTCATATTCGCCACTACGGCATTTCGCATTTTGGATACGTTGGAAGCCATTAAGGAACTGTTGGTTGCCCGTAAACTCAATACTACCTTTGATAAAACGTTCCATAAGGTAGCGATCAGCTAAGCGCACATCCCCTTCATAATGAATGATGTCATTTTGTGTCAGAGCATCTTGCAAAGCGAAAGCGTCTTTGGTGTTTTGGGTGTAGCAAGCGGCGAGAGCTGAGCGTTGGAAGTTTTTGAGTTGGAGTGGTTTCACTGACACCACGAGCTGTTTTGAAGCAGCCAGCATATTGACTTGTTCAAGGTGCGCTTGTTCAACAAAGAACACCGGTTTTTCCCCATGAATCAGCAATTGAGTTGGTCCGTCCTCTGTCGAAAGCCAAAGTTCAATTTGCGTTTGGCCTTTGATGTCTCGTGCTTGACGAGTGAGTAGGAAGCCTTGTTGGATATTCAAAAGAGAGAAACCTTATAATTCTTTGAGTTCACTATTCTAACATTAAGAACTGTAAAAATAACCAGTAAAACCCTGAGTCGGTATGGGGGAAGAAGAGCCCATGTTTTCGCTTGTTAGGCCACGTTTGCTCGCTTATGGAATAACCATTTAGGGTTGATATTGCGCACTGCCAAACAATATGAAACCTAGTTGCTTGATTTATGGGAATTTCTGTTGTTAATTAGCTTGTCTTAAATTTCGGCTTTGCAGGTCTTTCACTCAAATAATAGAGTGGTTTATGAATAAGTTCTTGCCAAACTTTGCGTTTGAGCACATATTCATAGAAAGTAATTTTTTGCCTAATGCGTTATTATATAGGCACTCATGCTGATATCCACATTTAACCAAGTTATGTGGGTGCAGAGCCAATAAAAGTGTGGAGATACAAGTTTGATAAATGTTTTCCTTGTAGATGATCACGAGCTGGTTCGCACAGGGATACGACGTATTATTGAAGACGTCCGTGGAATGAACGTAGCAGGAGAAGCTGACAGCGGTGAAGAAGCAGTAAAATGGTGTCGCAGTAATCATGCCGACGTTGTTTTAATGGATATGAACATGCCAGGAATTGGCGGCTTGGAAGCCACGAAAAAAATTCTTCGCGTGAATCCAGATGTAAAAATCATCGTACTAACCGTTCATACGGAAAATCCGTTCCCTACTAAGGTGATGCAGGCAGGGGCTTCTGGTTATTTGACCAAAGGCGCAGGTCCTGATGAAATGGTTAATGCAATTCGTGTTGTTAATAGTGGGCAGCGTTATATCTCCCCAGAGATCGCGCAGCAAATGGCGTTGAGTCAATTCTCACCAGCCTCTGAAAACCCATTTAAAGACCTTTCAGAACGCGAATTACAGATCATGATGATGATCACCAAAGGTCAGAAAGTTACGGATATTTCTGAACAATTGAATTTAAGTCCAAAAACAGTCAACAGCTACCGCTACCGTCTGTTTAGCAAACTGGACATTAACGGTGACGTTGAGTTAACACACTTAGCGATTCGCCATGGAATGCTGGACACCGAGACCCTTTAGTGTGAATCCTCCCTTCGATTCGGCTTCCTTTCTCAAGACAGTAACTCATCAGCCCGGCGTTTACAGAATGTACAACGCCGAGGCTGTTGTTATTTATGTAGGCAAAGCCAAAGATCTCCAAAAGCGTCTTTCTAGTTACTTTCGTAAAAAAGTAGACAGTGAAAAGACCCGCGCCCTCGTTAGCAATATCGCCAAGATTGATGTCACAGTAACTCATACAGAGACGGAAGCACTCATTCTTGAGCATAACTACATCAAGCAGTATTTACCCAAGTACAATGTCCTACTACGTGACGATAAATCCTATCCTTACATTTTTATTAGTGGACATAAACATCCTCGATTATCTATGCATCGTGGTGCTAAAAAACGTAAAGGTGAGTACTTTGGTCCATATCCTGATTCTGGTGCAGTGCGCGAGACGTTGCATTTATTGCAAAAAATCTTACCCGTTCGACAGTGTGAAGATACGGTTTACTCTAACCGAACTCGACCGTGCTTGATGTATCAAATTGGTCGCTGTGCAGGACCTTGTGTAAGCACCATTATTTCCGACGAAGAATATGCTGAACTGGTGGGTTTGGTCCGGTTGTTCTTGCAAGGCAAAGATAAGCAAGTGCTAGAGCAACTCATCGAAAAGATGGAGTTGGCCAGTCAGCAGCTCCGCTTTGAAGACGCGGCTAAGTTCCGAGACCAAATTCAAGCCATTCGCCGTGTTCAGGAGCAGCAATATGTTTCTGAAGACAGCATGGACGATATGGATGTACTCGGTTTTGCACAAGAGAACGGCATCGCTTGTATCCATATCTTGATGATCCGTCAGGGTAAGGTGCTAGGCAGTCGCAGTCATTTCCCTAAGATCCCGCACAATACCAGTCAACAAGAAGTCTTCGATAGCTTTCTTACTCAGTACTATTTGAGTCATAACGAGGCGCGTACCATCCCTTCCCGCATTATTTTGAACCAAGAGCTAAGTGAGGATGTGTTGTCTATACAACAAGCGTTAAGTGACGTAGCAGGGCGTAAGGTGCAATTTCATACTTCACCGACAGGCTCTCGTGCTCGTTACCTCAAACTGTCCAACACCAACGCATTGACGGCGATTACGACTAAGATTAACCATAAGATGACCATTAACCAACGCTTCAAAGCGCTGCGTGAGGTGTTGGGAATGGAGTCGATAAGTCGTATGGAATGTTTCGATATCTCGCACACGATGGGCGAAAGTACGATTGCGTCGTGTGTGGTATTTAATGGTGAAGGCCCAGTAAAACAAGAATATCGCCGTTACAATATCACGGGCATCACAGGTGGTGATGACTATGCTGCGATGGGGCAGGCGTTAGAGCGTCGTTATTCAAAGCAGTTGGACGTAGAAAAGATCCCAGACATCATCTTTATCGATGGTGGTAAAGGTCAGCTAAATAGAGCTCATAAGATCATTTCGCAATATTGGGGAGACTGGCCAAAGCGTCCAACGATGATCGGTATCGCAAAAGGGGTAACCCGTAAGCCGGGGCTTGAAACCTTAATTACCGTAGATGGTGAGGAGTTTAACTTGCCAAGTGATGCGCCAGCACTGCACCTCATTCAACATATTCGCGATGAAAGCCATAATCATGCTATTGCAGGTCATAGAGCTAAACGCGGTAAAACCAGACGTACCAGTGCGTTAGAAGGGATTGAAGGCGTTGGTCCCAAACGTCGTCAAGCTTTGCTGAAATACATGGGTGGTTTACAAGAACTCAAGCGGGCAAGTGTCGAAGAAATCGCCAAAGTGCCAGGAATTAGTCACTCTTTGGCAGAAATTATTTTCCAAGCATTGAAACAATAAGGAAAATCCCGCAACATTAACACGCAATGTGTAAGAGAATAATAAAATGCGTTTGAATATCCCGAACATTCTGTCTCTACTTAGACTGTTCCTAATCCCAGTTTTCGTGGTTGTTTTCTATCTACCTTACTCTTGGGCTCCTTTTGCTGCGGCAATGGTTTTCTGGGTTGCGGGTTTTACCGATTGGTTAGATGGCATGTTAGCCCGTAAGTTAGGCCAAACCTCTCGATTCGGTGCTTTCATTGACCCAGTAGCAGACAAGGTACTGGTGGCGACAGCGCTGATTTTGATTACTGAGCATTACCACTCGATTTGGGTAACGATTCCAGCAGTCACAATGATTGCTCGTGAAATCATCATCTCTGCATTGCGTGAATGGATGGCAGAAATCGGTAAACGTGCGAGTGTTGCGGTTTCTTGGGTCGGCAAAGTCAAAACCGTATCTCAGATGTTCGCCCTTTGGGTTCTGATCTGGCGTTACGACGACTGGATGGTATGGCTTGGCTTTGGAGCGCTTTACGTTGCCACGTTCCTGACATACTGGTCTATGGTTCAATACCTAGCTGCGGCGAAAGATGATTTACTTAATGAAGAACATCACTAAGTAATCGAAACAGATGAATTTAGAAAGCAGGCTATTAGCCTGCTTTCAGACTGCTGACAAAGGTCTAGCCATCAGGCTAGACCTTTGATCTAATAGGGGTATCGAAAAGTGGATACTCCAATATGCTACAAGATCCTTCTCCTCAACAATACGAATTTGAAATGGTGACGATGGAGCAGTTAGTTCCTAAAGGCCATTTAGTCCGCAAAATTGATAAAGCCATAGACTTCGAATTTATCCGGGACCAAGTCGCTCACCTCTATTGTCAAGATAACGGTCGACCACCTGTTGACCCTGTTCGACTTTTCAAAATCATTTTTATTGGCTACCTCTTCGGAATCAAAAGCGAGCGACAGCTCGTTAAAGAGATTGAAGTCAATGTAGCCTATCGTTGGTTCTTGCGCATGTCGTTAACGGAGAAGGTTATCCATGCTTCAACACTGAGCCAAAACCGTATTCGCCGCTTCAATAATACCGACGTATTCGAACGTATCTTTATCAACATCGTTGAGCAGGCTATGGCCAAAGGCTTGGTCGCTGGGCAGCAACTCTTTACCGACAGCACTCACCTCAAAGCAAACGCTAACAAAAATAAACACACCAATGAGGTCAGAGACGTTCGAGCCAGTGCTTACCTCGACATGCTTGATGAAGACGTTGCATTAGACCGAGAACGAGAAGGAAAGAAGTCGCTTAAGGCACGAGTATCCGAGCCTAAAACAAAGAATACGAAAGTCAGTACTACAGACCCAGA
Source organism: Vibrio hyugaensis (assembly GCF_002906655.1). NCBI lineage: Bacteria > Pseudomonadati > Pseudomonadota > Gammaproteobacteria > Vibrionales > Vibrionaceae > Vibrio > Vibrio hyugaensis. The sequence continues at coordinate 3,492,723 of NZ_CP025794.1, forward strand.
AAGTGGTTTTATGACGAGAGACAATAAACCACAAGGCTTCTTCTACCTTGACCATCGTACCGTCGATGGTCTGCATGGGATCATCGTCGACACTCATGCGACGGCAGGTAATATCAATGACTCTCAACCCTATATTGAACGACTGGACTACACGCTAGAGCAGTTCAACCTTAACCCTATAGCTGTTGGTCTCGATGCCGGCTATTTTACCGCTCCCGTGGCAGAGTCATTAGAGCGCCGAAATATCTTAGGTGTGTTCGGCTACCGTAGGCCATCAAGAACAAAGAACACGTTCAAGAAGAAGCACTTTATCTACCACAAAGAGAGTGACAGTTATCGATGTCCAAATGGGCAAACGCTTATCTACAAAACGACGTCACGAGATGCTTATAGAGAGTATCACTCAGACCCGAAAGAATGCGTGCTCTGCCCAATGCGAAATGACTGTACTCAAAGTAAAAACATGAAGAAAGTCATCACCAGACACATCTATACAGATGCAGTGGAGAGAGCGAACCAAATGCGGCTCTCTCCCTATGGGAAGAAGACGTATAGACGAAGAAGTGAGACGGTAGAAAGAAGCTTCGCTGATGCTAAGCAGCACCATGGGCACCGTTATGCCCGCTTCCGTGGGCTAAGCAAAGTGCAAATGCAGTGTTGGTTAGCTGCCGCAGCTCAAAACATCAAGAAGATAGCTCTAGTAATGAGTTATTTACAAAAAATGGGGTTCAATATGGCTCAAATAAGACAAATATTAGCTTCTAAATACTTGTTTAAGAGTTGGAACAGATTAAATCTGGTATAGCGAAAAATATCGCGATCGCGACCTACGGTCGCTTATAAAAAAGAACCCCACCGAAAAAGGTGGGGTTCGTCATCAATCTGAAAGCAGGCTATTAGCCTGCTTTTTTATTGCTTGAGAGAAAGCTGCCTTAAATAATAACTGTGATCTAAGTCTGGTTTTTACTCGCTGGGGCGTGGTCGGATACTCAAGTACGAATTTCTCTACTGTTGGGGGCTAGCGGAATACATGATAAAGGGAGGGAAAGTAGCCCAAAATTCATGATAAACAAGTGTATTTGGGAGATTTTCAGTATTAAAACTAATCAATTTACCGTCTTTCGCACAAAATCTGGTCAAACGATTTAAAAAAATAAAAATAGTGTTGACTCGATCGCTCGAATCCGTAGAATGCATCCCGTACCCAAGAGAGTATTGCTCGAAAGGGTGGTGAAAGAAGTTAATCTTCCTTCACAAATGAGGCGCCTTGGCAGAGTGGCTATGCAGCGGATTGCAAATCCGTGGACCTCGGTTCGACTCCGGGAGGCGCCTCCATTATTCTTTTGAGAGTGAATAGCTTTCGAGAATAAATGCGACACTAGCTCAGTTGGTAGAGCGCAACCTTGCCAAGGTTGAGGTCACGAGTTCGAACCTCGTGTGTCGCTCCAAATAAAAATGATATGGCATTAAGCGGTATCAGATGATGGTGTTTTACTTTTCTGTAAAGGCATCACAAAGAAATTTGTGTGCCCTGGTGGTGGAATTGGTAGACACAAGGGATTTAAAATCCCTCGACGTTCGCGTTGTGCCGGTTCAAGTCCGGCCCGGGGCACCATCTCAAATCTGCGACACTAGCTCAGTTGGTAGAGCGCAACCTTGCCAAGGTTGAGGTCACGAGTTCGAACCTCGTGTGTCGCTCCAGATTCGGAAAGCCCAGCATTTATGCTGGGCTTTTTCGTTTCTATCGATTCAATTTCAATTAACTCAGTTTTCTCATCCCTTGAGCTTCGCACCACTGATTAGAACCTGTTTCTCACATCTTCAATATTAGCCTTATTATTTCCTAAGTTTACCTTCGCTGCTGCCTTACTCTTTCTTTGGGCATTTCAGATGTTCCACTTCTGACGCTAATTTCTGCGATAGATATCAATATTACGGATAAACGTTTGCTGTGATTGTGATCTCAATCAATATGCAACCTGTGAAAACATATTGCCAGAGGATTTTAGTTTGTGATAAATTCGCGCGCAATCTCGGAGCGTATTATTACGACTTTGATTCTCTGGGGGATACGCGTAGTGAACATTCAAGCTGATTGTGACACTACGTAGGGTAGGTATCGGCAAAGCCATTTGTCGATAGACGGGATACTAGTGCTGTAAGAAACAGCATGTTAATGGGAAACCCAACATTGAAACCTTTAAACAAACACACACTAATCAGCTTCATACTGCCGAAATGTCCTGTTTTACAAAACGGGTGCATTACGGAACCTTGATTACTCCCCAAACAAAGTAAAAGTCACGCTCGTCGTGACGGGTTATCTGTATTTGTCATTTAATCGATGACGAATGCGGAGGTGTATCTATATCTCCTGTTATTTAATACTAACGAGAATAAATACAGGAAAGAGAATTATTATAATTCAAGGGATTATGTAGTATGAGCACTGCCTTTGAAGTCGATAACACTATCGCAAATTACTTTTCCTCCCAGGTTCCAGTTGTTGAAGGAACGTATGATTTAACGCCTGATCAAGTTCTTATCGAACAAGCAGAGCATGAATCTGAGGTGCGTTCTTACCCACGCCGCTTGCCGATCGCAATTAAACAAGCTTACGGCTGTTTGGTTGAAGACACGCGCGGTCAAATCTTTCTAGATTGCCTTGCGGGCGCGGGTACGTTGGCTTTGGGTTATAACCACCCAGAGATTAACCAAGCACTAAAAGAACAATTGGATTCTGGTTTGCCTTACCAGACTCTGGATATCGCAACGTCTGCGAAAACGCATTTCATCAAGTCTGTTAAAGGCTTTTTACCGCAAGAGCTGAGCGACAACTATGTGATTCAGTTTTGTGGCCCTTCTGGTGCAGACGCGGTTGAGGCAGCTATCAAACTGGCCAAACAAACCACTGGTCGTAACACCATGTTTGCTTTCCGCGGTGCCTACCACGGTATGACAAATGGTACCATGGGCATGATGGGCAATCTGGGTACCAAAGCTCGCCGTACTGGCTTGATGTCAGACGTACACTTTATGCCATTCCCATACAGTTTACGCTGCCCGTTTGGTCTAGGCGGAGACGAAGGCGCAAAAGCGAGCATTCGTTACATCGAGCGCCTATTGAATGACGATGAAGCCGGTATCATGAAGCCAGCAGCAATCATTGTAGAGCCAGTACAAGGTGAGGGTGGTGTTATCCCAGCTCCTGCATTCTGGCTACGTGAGTTGCGCCGCATCTGTGATGAGCACGGTATCCTTCTGATCTTTGATGAAATTCAATGTGGTGTGGGTAAATCTGGTTACAACTTCGCATTTGAAGAAGCGGGCATTGTTCCTGATATTTTGTGTTTGTCTAAAGCTATCGGTGGCGGCTTGCCGATGTCGCTACTTGTGATCAACAAGCAACACGATACATGGAAGCCAGGTGAACACACCGGTACTTTCCGTGGTAACCAACTAGCGATGGTATCAGGTGCGAAAGCACTAGAAATCATCCAGCGCGACAACCTTGTTGAGCATGCAAACGTTGCAGGCCAGTACCTTCGTTTTGGTCTTGAGAGCATTCAAAAACGCGTTAACTGTATCGCGGATGTTCGCGGTAAAGGCTTAATGCTGGGTGTAGAAATTAAGAATCCAAACGGCGAACTAAATAAGTTCGGCGAGCCTTTGTCGGATGGCCAACTTACTCTAGATATTCAACGCGCGGCACTTGAACGTGGCTTGATGGTAGAAAAGGGCGGCCGTGACGGCTCTGTGATTCGTTTCCTTCCACCACTTATCATCTCTTTCGAGCAAATTGACTTTGCCCTCCGAGTATTGGAAGACGCCATTATCGCGGCGGGTGGTAGCCACGTTGAAACAGACCCACAAGAAGAGTGGAAGAAGCACTTCATTCAAACCGGTGAGCTTGGTGGTGCTGAGTTTGCGTCTGTGATGAATCACATGACTGCAGCAATGAAGTCAGTGTTTGAGCAGGTGAATTCACCATACTCGGGAATGGATCCTAAATTGCTGGAAGCGGCGATTAACGCGGTCGATCTGGACAACAAAAACGCATCGCTAAAATCAGTGATTGATGAATCAGCAGAGCTTGTTGCGAAGAATGCGATTTTCACTCAGCACCCTGATTGTATTGCTCACCTGCATACGCCTCCTCTCATGCCTGCGGTAGCAGCAGAAGCCATGATTGCAGCGTTGAACCAATCAATGGATTCATGGGATCAAGCATCGTCTGCGACTTACGTTGAGCAGAAGGTAATTAACTGGCTTTGTGACAAATACGAGCTTGGTGATAAGGCGGATGGCATCTTCACTAGCGGCGGTACACAAAGCAACCAGATGGGCTTAATGCTGGCGCGTGACTGGATTGCAGACAAGCTAAGCAACCACTCAATCCAAAAGCTCGGTCTTCCTGATTACGCAGACAAACTGCGCATTGTGTGCTCTAAGAAATCACACTTCACGGTTCAAAAGTCAGCATCTTGGATGGGGTTAGGTGAGAAAGCCGTGATGACCGTCGATGCGAACGCTGACGGCACAATGGACATTACTCAGTTAGATCACGTTCTAACGCAGGCAAAAGCAGAAGGTTTGATTCCATTCGCAATTGTTGGCACAGCGGGTACGACTGATCACGGTGCAATTGACGATCTAGATTTCATTGCTGATATGGCAGCGAAACACGAAATGTGGATGCACGTGGATGGCGCTTACGGTGGCGCATTGATTCTTAGCAGCCACAAATCACGCCTGAAAGGTGTAGAGCGTGCACACTCGATCAGTGTCGACTTCCACAAACTGTTCTACCAAACAATCAGCTGTGGCGCGTTGCTGGTGAACGACAAGTCTAACTTTAAGTTCCTGCTTCATCATGCTGACTACCTAAACCGTGAACATGATGAGCTACCAAACTTGGTGGACAAATCTATCGCAACGACGAAGCGTTTTGATGCATTGAAAGTCTTTATGACGATGCAAAACGTGGGTCCTAAAGCGCTGGGCGATATGTACGATCACTTATTGGTACAAACGCAGCAAGTTGCTGACATGGTTCGCAACCACGAGCAGTTTGAACTTCTCGCTGAACCAGCACTTTCTACGGTTCTATTTCGTGCAACAAACGTCCGCGCAACAAATGCATCTGCAGATTTAGATGAGCTGAACAAAGCACTGCGTCTAGAAGCGTTGACTCGCGGTATTGCAGTTCTTGGTGAAACCATCGTTGATGGTAAGACCGCTCTTAAATTTACGATTTTGAATCCTTGTTTGACGACAGCGGACTTTGAATCTTTGCTCTTGAAAATCAACACGCTAGCAGTTGAGCTAGTTTAATAAAGGTAACGGAAAACTATGGCAGTTCTACAGATTGGTGCAGGCGGCGTTGGCTGGGTTGTTGCACATAAAGCAGCACAAAACAACGACGTTCTGGGTGATATCACAATCGCATCACGTACTATTGGTAAGTGTGAGAAGATCATCGAATCGATTCAGAAGAAAAACAACCTGAAAGATTCAGCTAATAAACTAGACGCGCGTGCAGTGAATGCTGACGACGTAGATTCTCTGGTTGCTCTTATTGAAGAAGTAAAACCGGATCTAGTGATTAACGCGGGTCCTCCGTGGGTTAACATGCCAATCATGGAAGCGTGTTACCGAGCAAAAGTTTCATACTTAGATACATCAGTAGCGGTTGACCTATGTTCTGAAGGCCAACAAGTACCAGAAGCTTACGACTGGCAATGGGGCTACCGTGAGAAGTTCGAAGAAGCGGGCATCACAGGTATCCTAGGCGCTGGCTTTGATCCAGGCGTAGTATCGGTATTCGCAGCGTACGCAGTGAAACATCTGTTTGATGAGATCGATACGATTGACGTTATGGACGTGAACGCGGGCGACCACGGTAAGAAGTTTGCGACCAACTTTGACCCAGAAACGAATATGTTAGAGATTCAAGGTGATTCATTCTACTGGGAAAACGGCGAGTGGAAACAAGTACCTTGTCACTCTCGTATGCTAGAGTTCGATTTCCCGAACTGTGGTTCACACAAAGTGTACTCAATGGCGCACGATGAAGTTCGCTCAATGAAAGAGTTCATCCCTGCGAAACGCATTGAATTTTGGATGGGTTTCGGTGACCGTTACCTAAACTACTTCAATGTAATGCGTGATATCGGCCTATTGAGCCCAGATCCGCTAACGCTACACGATGGTACAGTCGTTCAACCTCTACACGTACTAAAAGCGATGCTGCCAGACCCAACGTCTCTTGCTCCAGGCTACACTGGCCTAACGTGTATCGGTACTTGGGTTCAAGGTAAGAAAGACGGCAAAGAGCGTAGCGTGTTTATCTACAACAACGCAGACCACGAAGTGGCTTACGAAGATGTAGAACACCAAGCGATCTCTTACACTACAGGTGTGCCAGCAATTACAGCCGCGCTGCAATTCTTCCGTGGCGAATGGGCAGACAAAGGTGTGTTCAATATGGAACAGCTAAATCCAGACCCGTTCCTAGAAACGATGCCAACTATCGGCCTTGATTGGCATGTTCAGGAATTAGAAGCAGGTCAAGGTTTGCCGCTGATTCACGAACTGAACAAATAAGTTTAACGTCAAACTTATTTAGATAACTCGAGCAGTCATGGTGAAAAGCCGTGGCTGCTTTTGTCGTATTTGAGGTTAACCCCTCCCAGCCTCCCCTTAAAAAGGGGAGGAGCAAAGACAGGCCGAGCTTAGTTTCAAATCTTCCACCTTTAAAAGGGGGGAAGCTGAGGCAAACCGAGTACAGTTTCCACTTTCCTTTGTAAGGAGAAGAACAGAGACTTACTGGGTGTAGCTTCAATCTTTCCACTTTTTTGGCAAGAGTAGAGGTGGCTTGGTTTAATCCTCCCCCTTTCTAAGAGGGAGTTAGAGGGGGTTAATCGTTGATAAATGGTTAGTTATGAGTAAAAAGCAACTGAAAACCCCGTACTTCATGATCAATGAAGACAAGTTGGTTGAGAATCTAGAGAAGGCAAAGCAGTTAAAAGACATCTCTGGTGTGAAGCTAGTATTGGCGCTGAAATGCTTCTCAACATGGGGCGTATTCGACATCATTAAGCCTTACTTAGACGGCACAACCAGTTCTGGTCCGTTTGAAGTGAAACTTGGCTATGAAACTTTCGGCGGTGAGACTCACGCATACAGCGTGGGTTACAGCGAAGATGATGTCCGTGAAGTTGCCGATATCTGTGACAAGATGATCTTCAACTCTCAGTCACAGTTGGCGGCATACCGTCATATTGTTGAAGGCAAAGCGTCGATTGGCTTGCGCTTAAACCCAGGTGTGAGCTGCGCAGGTCAAGACTTAGCGAACCCTGCTCGTCAGTTCTCTCGTCTTGGCGTACAAGCAGACCACATCAAGCCGGAAATCTTCGATGGCATTGATGGCGTGATGTTCCACATGAACTGTGAAAACAAAGACGTCGATGCGTTTATTGGCTTGTTGGATGCCATCTCTGAACAGTTTGGTGATCATTTAGATAAGCTTGATTGGGTAAGTATGGGCGGCGGCGTGTTCTTCACATGGCCGGGCTATGACATTGAGAAGCTAGGCTTAGCACTAAAAGCTTTCTCCGAGAAGCACGGTGTACAAATGTATTTAGAGCCAGGCGAAGCCATCATTACCAAGACCACGGACCTTGTGGTTACCGTAGTGGACGTCGTAGAAAACGTGAAGAAGACGGCGATTGTGGATTCTGCAACGGAAGCGCACCGCTTAGACACGCTTATTTACAATGAGCCCGCGTCAATTCTGGAAGCCTCTGAAAACGGCGAGCACGAGTACGTGATTGGTTCTTGCTCTTGCCTAGCGGGTGACCAGTTCTGCGTGGCGAACTTCGACCAACCGCTTGAGATCGGCCAACGTCTACATATTCTAGATAGCGCGGGCTACACCATGGTTAAGCTGAACTGGTTTAACGGTCTGCGTATGCCTTCGGTATACTGTGAACGTTCAAACGGCGAGATTCAAAAACTGAACGAGTTTGATTACTCAGATTTCAAACGTTCGTTGTCTCAATGGACAGTGAAGTAACCACCAAATTGTCCAAGACAAAACGAAAAAGAGCAGCATAACGCTGCTCTTTTTATTGGATGAAAGAATAGGAACAGCGCGTTAACCTTCCACAATAACACGCGTATCTTCGCTTAGTGCTTCTAGCTCATTCGCTACGTCATCAATGCCCAACTCACTTGGTAACTTAATCGCCATTTTTGCACTGAACAGACTTGAGCTAACACCGCCGCCGCCAGCAATAAACACACGTTGGCAGTCCATATCGAGAATAGAGATGCCTTGTCCGTCTAGGACATGAGTGATTTCATTGACGATACCAGCTCGGTCGTTTGCATCCAGACGCAATTGAAAAACCGTCTCCTCTGAGTGAGCATGCGGTTCTGAATCAACAAATCTCACCACCAATGTTTGGCAAGCTGAGAACGCCTCTTTAACGATATCTACGTTCTTTTCAGGAAGTTCAACCTTGATAACACCAGCGACCTGGTCCTCAATAAAGTTCACTTTACTGATTAACCATTTGCCGTCGTTTTCATGTGTAACCGCTGCTAACTGTTTAATGGTTGCGGGTGATGCTTGACCAACAAAATTAACGATAAACACTGTGTTCATAATGTCCCCTCCCGGAATAAGGTTTGGGTGCGGCACGGTTAGACGTATCGCTATAGTTATTTGAGCTTAAGGTTCAAGAACTTAAGTATTGGTATTTTTCTCGTAATTTCAGTGTAGGTGCAGGAGGAGGGTTAGGTTTGACAGAGGTCAATTTTTCACACTAATTCGTGATGCAAATAATGAAAACTATGCTGAGGACACAAAAAAGCAGCCCGTAGACTGCTCTTTAAATGCTTGGCTTTAGAAGGTTACCTTCATTTCAAAACCGTAGAAGACGTTGTCGTAGCTTGCGCCAGCATCCATCGCGAACTTTGCGGCGTCTTGGTTACCGAACCATGGTGATGAGCTGAATTGGAATTCTGCACTGCCTCCCCAAGCATCCGATACCCAGTAGTGGATATGGCCAACAGGGTTTAGGAAAAACAGGGAAACATCGCCCATTGTCTCTGACCCCATCACTTCGCCACCACCTGCAATAATATCTTGTTCAGCTGTTAGCATCATCTCACCAACCACGGCACCAAAGAATGGGGTAATAAACAAGTCTTGCCATGATGGAATTTCTGCAAATGCTTCTACCCCGTATTCCCAAAAGAACGTCGACATGGTCGCAGAATACAAGAAGGATTCGAACTCGTTATAGCCAGCATGACGTGCAGCCGTATAGTAAACACCACCAAAATAAGGGTGCATGACATAGTTTAGAAAGTGTTCATCACGATCCCAAACTGGACCGCTTGAAACGTTGTCTTTCCATTTGCTACCAAGCTTACTCATGTCACGATCTTCGTCGTCCCATTTCGTAATGCTTTCAGGTAGTAGAGTCATCAAACCTACGGTGGCGATACTCAAACCAAGAATGGTGTAAGTTTGCCCCATTAAGTAATCCCAATCTTTGTCTTTAGGGACGATAAGGTGTTTTGGTTGAAGACCTGCGTCGAGGTTTAAAGAGTCATCATTATCCAGACCCATAGCGAAACTACGATTTTGTGGCTCGAAGCTATACAGAGTGGTTGTTTCGCAGTAACCTGACAAGCAATCAGGCGTGTAAGAAAACTCAATATGGTTACTCATATCGTACTGGCTAGCATTTGCTGAAGCAGATGCTGTCAGAACAAGACCACTTAGCGTTTTCTTGAACATGGATGATTTTGACACAGAGGTCTCCGAGTTGTTTGTTTGATGATCGGGCTCACAATTATCCCTTAAAAGAACAGCCATTTAAATACTTGACCTACATTTAATCTCAACAATTTGACTAAGAGATTAGTCTAATAAAAAGAAAACGATATAGGCACAATGTCGAAAAAAAGTGAATTTTGCCTATTTCCAGGAGTCAGTTGTGAAAATTGCGATGCTTAGTACCGGAGAAGAAGTGCTTCACGGTGATATTGTTGATACGAATGCAGCTTGGTTGTCGAGCTTGTTTTATCAACATGGATTTGGCTTAACCAAGCGCTCGACGGTCGGAGATAAACAGTCGAGCCTTATTGAAGAATTTCTCATGCTTAGCTTTAACAACGATGTTGTTATTGTTAATGGAGGTTTGGGCCCAACTACAGATGACATGAGCGCCGCGGCAGCGGCAAAAGCCGCCGAATGTAAGTTAGTACTGTTCAAAGATTGGTTAGAGAATCTGGAGTCGATGTACGCTCGTCGTGGTATCCCAATGCCAGACAGCAACCTCAAGCAAGCGATGTTGCCAGAGACGGCAGAAATCGTAGATAACCCAATCGGTACCGCTTGTGGTTTTAAGATGCTGGTCAATGATGCGGTTTTCTATTTTACTCCTGGTGTGCCAAGTGAATTTAAGTTGATGGCAGAGGCGCAGATTCTGCCTGATTTAAAAAAACAGTTTCCTGAAATCGAAAGCTCGTCATGCAGTCGAATTTATACCTTTGGTCTCTCTGAATCTGGTATTTCTGACAAGCTCGATCAAATGAAATTGCCGCAAGGTTATGAGCTTGGCTACCGCTCTTATTTGCCTTTTATCGAAGTGAAGCTGTTTGGGCCATCTAATCAACTAGAGCAGCGTATGAAGCTCATGCAGCTCATTCACAAGCACCTTGAGAGCAACACGGTGAGCGTTGACACACCAATGGTTGAGCACGTCGGCCACTTGCTGGTGGAGAAAGGGTTAACCTTATCGGTTTCTGAGAAGAGCAGTGCAGGGCATTTAACTTATTGGCTCAATGGCGATGAGAACGTCGAAAAACAATTTGGACATGGATGGGTGCTCTCAGCGCAGAGCCAAACCATTACTGATGAAGGTGATCCGTTAGCGGCGACGTTTGCGCTGGCGGGGGCGACGCGTGAGAAGTGTGGTACTGATTTAGCGTTAGTCACAGGTAAGCTTGATGAGGGCGTTTTCTCTGTCGCACTTTCCACTTCAACGGGAGAGTGGGGCGCGTTGTATAAGTTATCGAGAAAATACCAACGTGACGACCAAGTGAAAGTCATCAGCGCGGCGGCACTAGATATGCTACGTCGTTATTTGGAACGCAAGCCAATGTCTGCACAATACGCTTTCTTAGAGAAAGTCAAAGAAATGCACATTCCAAGTAGTGCGCTTTAGGCTAATGGCAGACTGCCCAATTTACATAGCAAAAAGCCAAGACGATTGTCTTGGCTTTTTTGTATTTGTTAGAGCTAAGCTTATGCGCGTTTTTCTTTCATCGCATAGTTTACGCCACTAAGCGAAACACTGGATTTCGCTTTGCAAATACAAGGCAGAATCTCATCTGGCTGAGTGTAAGCCATTGCAAAACCTACATACTCTACTTCACCAGATTCTAACTTGCAGCGACAAGCACCACAGTGGCCGTCTCGGCAGTTATATTCTGGTAACAGTCCAGCTTGCTCCATCGTCTCCAAAATAGTATTGGATGGGTTAGACTCAATGCTGACGAGTTTGTTGATTTTGATGCTTGGCATTACAGCTCAAATCCTTCGAAGTCGTCTGCGCTTACTTCGTTGTCAATTTGACCAACAAGGTAAGAAGAAATCTCTGCTTCTTGTGGCGCTACTTGAACGTTATCCGATGACAACCAAGCGTTGATCCATGGGATAGGGTTCGTTGTTGCTTCTGGGTATGCCATTGGTAGACCTACCGCTTGCATACGGATGTTGGTGATGTACTCAACGTATTGGCTCAGGATATCTTTGTTCAGACCGATCATTGAACCGTCTTTAAATAGGTACTCTGCCCATTCTTTTTCTTGCTCAGCCGCTTCTTTGAAAAGATCAAAACAGTCTTGTTTTGCTTCTTCAGCGATTTGCATGAATGTGAAGTCATCTTGGCCGTTGCGTAGCAAGTTGATCATGTGTTGCGTGCCGTTCAGGTGAAGGGCTTCATCACGTGCGATCAGCTTGATGATTTTCGCGTTACCTTCCATCAACTCGCGCTCTGCGAAAGCGAATGAACAAGCAAAACTTACGTAGAAGCGGATGGCTTCTAGTGCGTTTACTGACATCAAGCACACGTACAATTTCTTCTTCAAGTCGTACAGGCTAACTTTAACCGTTTCGCCATTCAGAACGTGCTCGCCTTCACCGTAGCGGTGGTAGTCATTTGTCGCTTGGATTAGGTCATCGTAGTAGTGTGCGATGTCTTTTGCACGCTTAAGGATGTGCTCGTTTTCAACGATATCATCGAATACCACACTTGGATCATTCACGATGTTACGGATGATGTGTGTGTATGAACGAGAGTGGATCGTTTCAGAGAAAGACCAAGTCTCGATCCAAGTTTCTAGCTCTGGCAAAGAAACAAGCGGAAGTAGTGCTACGTTCGGGCTACGACCTTGGATTGAATCTAGAAGCGTTTGGTACTTCAAGTTTGAGATAAAGATGTGCTTCTCATGATCTGGTAGCTTGTTGTAATCGATGCGGTCGCTTGACACGTCAACTTCTTCTGGACGCCAGAAGAAAGACAATTGTTTTTCGATTAGCTTTTCGAAAATTTCGAATTTTTGTTGGTCATAACGAGCAACGTTCACGGATTGACCAAGGAACATTGGTTCCTTTAGCTGGTCATTTTTGTTCTGGTTAAAAGTACTGTAAGCCATAATGCCTCAATTCCTTTTAGACCTCCCCAAGAGGGGAGGCGTTCGATAGTCTGTTTTTACGGATTGTTCAGTGGGGAAGATTAAATCTTACAACCGCCGCCTGCACAATCGTCATCTTGTGGTTGAACTGCGTCTTTCTGGTCGTCTTTCGCGCCATCACGAGTGTTATGGTAGTAAAGTGTCTTCACACCAAACTTGTACGCAGTTAGCAGGTCTTGAAGAAGCTTCTTCATTGGAACCTTGCCAGTTTCGTAACCTGATGGGTCGTAGTTTGTGTTAGCTGAGATCGCTTGGTCAACGAATTTCTGCATGATACCCACAAGATGCAAGTAACCGTCGTTAGAACCGATGTTCCAAAGCAGCTCATAGTTGTCTTTCAGCTCAGTGAAATCAGGCACAACTTGCTTCAGGATACCGTCTTTCGATGCTTTTACTGATACATAACCACGTGGTGGCTCAATACCATTTGTTGCGTTTGAAATTTGAGAAGAAGTCTCTGATGGCATCAGCGCAGTCAGTGTTGAGTTACGTAGACCGTGTTCAACGATTTCTTTGCGTAGACTATCCCAGTCGTAATGGAGTTCTTCTTCACAGATAAGATCGATGTCTTTCTTGTAAGTGTCGATTGGCAATAAGCCTTTCGCGTAGTTCGTTTCGTGGAACGAAGGACACTTACCTTGTTCTTTCGCAAGTGCTACCGATGCTTTCAATAGGTAGTATTGAATCGCTTCGAATGTACGGTGCGTTAGACCGTTTGCGCTACCGTCAGAGTATTTAACACCGTTCTTCGCTAGGTAGTATGCGTAGTTGATAACACCAACGCCCAGCGTACGACGGTTCATTGTCGACTTGTATGCTGCTGGTAGTGGGTAATCTTGGTAATCAAGTAGTGCATCTAGTGCACGGACTACAAGTTCAGATAGCTCTTCGAAATCATCAAGAGATTTGATTGCACCAAGGTTGAACGCAGAAAGCGTACATAGTGCGATCTCGCCTGAGTCATCTTCAACGTTCTTCAGAGGCTTAGTTGGCAGTGCGATCTCTAAACATAGGTTTGATTGACGAACTGGCGCGACTTCTGAGTCGAACGGGCTGTGAGTGTTACAGTGGTCTACGTTCTGAATGTAGATACGACCCGTTGATGCACGCTCTTGCATTAGCAGAGTGAACATTTCAATCGCTTTAACGGTCTCTTTCTTGATTGAAGGATCGTTCTCGTATTTCACGTATAGACGTTCAAATTCTTCTTGGTTTTCGAAGAATGCGTCATATAGGCCTGGTACGTCAGATGGTGAGAACAGCGTGATGTTGCCACCCTCTACCAAGCGTTGGTACATCAGTTTGTTTAACTGAACACCGTAATCCATGTGACGAACACGGTTCTCTTCAACACCACGGTTGTTCTTAAGAACCATCAGTGAACGAGCTTCACCGTGCCATAGTGGGTAGAACACCGTCGCAGCACCACCACGAACACCACCTTGAGAACAACATTTCACTGCAGTTTGGAAGTATTTGTAGAATGGGATACAACCAGTGTGGAATGCTTCACCACCACGGATTTCAGAACCTAGCGCACGGATACGACCTGCGTTGATACCGATACCAGCACGTTGAGATACATAACGTACGATTGAGCTTGCGGTTGCGTTGATAGAATCAAGGCTATCACCACACTCGATCAGCACGCATGAGCTGAACTGACGAGTAGGAGTACGTACACCAGACATGATCGGTGTAGGTAGAGAAATCTTAAATGTCGATGTCGCATCGTAGAAACGCTTGATGTAATCAAGGCGTGTTTCTTTCGGGTAATTTGCGAACAGACAAGCTGAAACTAGGATGTATAGGAACTGAGCACTTTCGTAGATCTCGCCAGATACACGGTTCTGTACGAAGTACTTACCTTCTAGCTGTTTTACAGCAGCGTAAGAGAAGTCTAGATCGCGTTTGTGGTCTAGGTACGCATCAAGTTCGTCTAGTTCTTCTTTTGTGTAGTCTTCCAGAATGTGCTGATCGTACTTACCCATATCAATAAGACGAGCTACGTGATTGTATAGCGTTGGCGGCTCGTATTGGCCGTATGCTTTTTTACGTAGGTGGAATACCGCTAGGCGAGCAGCTAGGTATTGGTAGTCCGGTGTTTCTTCTGAAATCAGGTCTGCGGCAGACTTGATCATCGTCTCATGGATATCTGACGTGGTGATGCCGTCGTAAAACTGGATGTGAGCACGCAGTTCTACTTGAGATACTGAAACGTTGTTAAGACCTTCGGCAGCCCAAGTGATAACGCGATGGATTTTTTCCAGATCGATAGTTTCTTTACGGCCATCACGCTTGGTGACGGTAAGTTGTTGGTTCATTCTGCTTTATTTCCCTAAGAAAACTGATAAAAGCCGTGTTTTTGTTTGTTTATGTGCAAAACTTGTAAAAGTTGCGGCGGCTTTGTGATCAAAGTCTATCTATATATTGTAGCTTAAACACAACATATAGGGGTTAATTTGTTTTCGAGTTACAAGATAGTGCTGTTACCCCAATTTTTCAAGGCACAGGTTTGGGATGACTTGTGGATAACTAACAAAATAAAAAAAAATCAGTAAGTGAACACTAACCGATGAGAAAAGGGCGGACTTGAATGGGGAAAATTACGTTTTTCAGATCGGTTCATAAATAACCGCATGTAAAAATATTTTCCTTGATCTTTGATAGTTTTTGTCTGTTAAAAATAGATTGGTCAAAATGGAATCTAGAGCACTATTTTTATACAGAATATGACAAAAAAAGCGGTGCATTTATGCTACCGCTTTTCACTTAATTTCATATTTTAATGAAAGGATATCTCTTGGCGAGATGGTGACATTATCAATACTTCTGAGTGTGCACGATGTAGTTTACATCCACATTACGGCCTAGTTTGTAACTGTCGTTTAGCGGGTTGTAATGTAAGCCGGTGATGCCCATTTCTGTTAGGTCAGTTTGGTCTATCATCTTCATCATTTCTGCTGGCTTGATGAACTTTTCATGGTCGTGCGTGCCTTCAGGAACAATCTTCAACAGCTTTTCTGCGCCCACGATCGCAAATAGGTAAGATTTGATGTTGCGGTTTAGAGTAGAGAAGAACACATGGCCGCCAGGCTTTACGAGTGCCGCGCATGAACGGATAACCGAAAGCGGGTCTGGCACGTGCTCCAGCATTTCCATGCAAGTGACGACATCGTAAGACCCTGCATTTTCTTCTGCATGGTCTTCGATCGTGCTTTGGATGTAAGTCAACTTGGTGCCTGTTTCAAGCGCATGAAGACGAGCAACTTCGAGAGGCTCTTTACCCATATCTAGCCCGGTAACGACTGCGCCTTCTTTTGCCATACTCTCGGCAAGAATGCCACCACCGCAGCCAACATCGAGCACTTTCTTCCCAAACAGGCCATCGGCTTTGTCTAGGACATAGTTCAAGCGAAGCGGGTTAATTTGGTGAAGAGGTTTGAATTCGCCCTCTAAATCCCACCAACGAGAAGCCATCTCTTCGAATTTCTTAATTTCACTAGGGTCGACGTTTTGTGCTTTAGTCATGATAGTTATATCGCTTCGCTAATAGTCCTTTGGAAGGCGAGATTATACTCCAATGGTACGATACGTTAAAACTGCTTCTTTTCTCACAATCGCTACAGGGGAGATTTTTGAACGACGTTGGTGGAAATATAGTCAGTTTTCAGAAAGATATGGGATGAATGTGCAAATTCTCTTCATTTAACTCATAACGAAGCTCACAACCTGATAAAAGGAGCGGGAAAGTGATGCCCCGTTGATGAATTGTGTGTTATATTTTTGCACCTTACACGTATCGTAATTACGATCAGATAATAGAGGGATAATGGCTCTATGAGCGATTTAGCTAAAGAGATCACGCCCGTAAACATTGAAGATGAGCTTAGAGGTTCATACCTAGACTACGCGATGTCAGTAATCGTGGGTCGTGCTCTTCCAGATGTGCGTGATGGCCTAAAACCAGTACACCGCCGCGTTTTATTCGCGATGAACGTACTAGGCAACGATTGGAACAAACCATATAAAAAATCAGCCCGTGTTGTCGGCGACGTAATCGGTAAATATCACCCACACGGTGATAGTGCTGTGTACGACACAATCGTACGTATGGCTCAGCCGTTCTCACTTCGTTACATGCTGGTCGATGGTCAAGGTAACTTTGGCTCGATCGATGGCGACTCTGCTGCGGCAATGCGTTATACCGAAGTACGTATGGCGAAAATTGCCCACGAGCTTCTGGCTGACCTAGATAAAGAAACCGTGGACTACGTACCTAACTACGATGGTACGGAGCAAATCCCAGCGGTTCTTCCAACGAAAATTCCTAACCTATTGGTAAACGGTGCTTCTGGTATCGCGGTAGGTATGGCAACCAACATCCCGCCACACAACCTTGGCGAAGTGATCGATGGCTGTCTTGCGTTCATCAATAATGAAGAAATCACCATTGATGAACTGATGGATTACATTCCTGGTCCTGATTTCCCAACGGCAGCGCTTATCAGCGGTCGTAAAGGCATCGTAGACGCGTACAAAACTGGTCGCGGCAAAATCTACATGCGTTCAAAAGCGGACATCGAAGTGGAGAAGAATGGTAAAGAAACCATCATCGTCACTGAAATCCCTTACCAGGTAAACAAAGCTCGCTTGATCGAAAAGATCGCTGAGCTAGTGAAAGATAAGAAAGTAGAAGGCATCAGTGCACTACGCGACGAGTCGGATAAAGACGGTATGCGTATTGTTATTGAATGTAAGCGCGATGCAGTGGGTGAAGTGGTTCTAAACAACCTTTACGCACAAACTCAGCTTCAAACGACTTTCGGTATCAACATGGTTGCGTTAAACAACGGCCAGCCACAGCTATTTAACCTAAAAGATATGTTGAAGTGCTTCGTTGACCACCGTCGTGAAGTTGTAACTCGTCGTACTATCTTCGAACTACGCAAAGCGCGCGAGCGTGCTCATATCCTTGAAGCATTGTCTCTTGCTCTTGCAAACATCGATGAAGTTATTGAGTTGATCAAAAACGCACCAACACCAGCAGAAGCAAAAGTTGGCTTGGTATCGCGTGGTTGGGATCTTGGTAACGTAGCATCAATGCTTGAGCGTGCTGGTACTGATGCAGCTCGTCCAGAATGGCTAGAAGATCAATACGGTATCCGTGATGGTCTGTACTACCTAACTGAGACTCAAGCGCAAGCAATCCTAGAACTTCGTCTACACCGCCTAACCGGTCTAGAGCACGAGAAGATTCTTGATGAATATAAAGCACTTCTAGAAGAAATTGCAGAGCTAATGCATATCCTTGCAAGCACTGAGCGTCTAATGGAAGTGATCCGCGAAGAATTAGAAGCAGTTCGTGATAGTTACGGTGATGTTCGTCGTACAGAAATCACAGCAGCAACCCATGACATTGACATGGAAGAGCTGATTGCTCGTGAAGACGTCGTTGTGACTCTGTCTCACGAAGGTTACGTTAAGTACCAAATTCTAAGCGACTACGAAGCTCAGCGTCGTGGTGGTAAAGGTAAGAGTGCAACGAAGATGAAAGATGAAGACTTCATCGAGCGTCTACTTGTTGCAAATACTCACGATAACATCCTATGTTTCTCTACTCGTGGTAAGACTTACCGTCTGAAAGTTTACCAATTGCCGCATGCAACTCGCACTGCTCGTGGTAAGCCAATCGTAAACATCCTTCCGCTAGAGGAAGGCGAGCGTATTACTGCAATCCTTCCTGTTGATGAGTTCTCTCCAGAGAAATTTATCTTCATGGCAACGGGTGACGGTACGGTTAAGAAGACACCTCTGAACCAGTTTGCAAACGTACGTTCAAACGGTCTAATCGCTGTTAACTTACGTGATGATGACTCGCTAATTGGTGTTGATATCACCAACGGCGATAGCGACATCATGCTGTTCTCTAAAGCAGGTAAAGTGGTTCGCTTTAGCGAAGACAAAGTACGTGCAATGGGTCGTACAGCGGCGGGTGTTCGCGGTATGAAGTTAGCAGACGATGACCAAGTGGTTTCTCTGATCGTTCCATCGAACGAAGGCGACATCCTAACCGTTACTCAAAACGGTTATGGTAAACGTACTGAACTAGCAGAATACCCAACGAAAGGTCGTGCAACTCAGGGCGTTGTGTCTATCAAGGTTTCTGAACGTAACGGTCCAGTAGTTGGTGCGGTACAAGTAGAAGAAGGCGACGAGATGATGATGATCACCGACGCTGGTACTCTAGTTCGTACACGTGTTGCAGAAGTTAGCCAAGTTGGTCGTAACACTCAAGGTGTGAC
The DNA here is from genome assembly GCF_002906655.1 of Vibrio hyugaensis. Taxonomy (NCBI): domain Bacteria; kingdom Pseudomonadati; phylum Pseudomonadota; class Gammaproteobacteria; order Vibrionales; family Vibrionaceae; genus Vibrio; species Vibrio hyugaensis. The sequence continues at coordinate 3,511,805 of NZ_CP025794.1, forward strand.
TCTGATCCGTACAGCAGAAGACGAATCAGTGGTTGGTCTACAGCGTATCGATGAAGTTGAAGAAGTTGAATTGCCTGAAGGCGAAGAAGCAGCGGAAACGACAGAAGCGAATGCAGAGCAACAAGCACCTGAAGCGCCAAAAGCAGACGACGCAGAAGAAGGCTCTGAAGAAGAATAATTTTCACCTTCATCGCTAAATGTGAAAGCCGAGCGAAATGCTCGGCTTTTTTGTATTTGTATCACCGCAATTCAAATCATAAACCAGTAAACTGTGCGTATATTCTCCGATAGGTCGTGTTATGTCTGTTTGGTTTTTTGTTGCCATTACGTTGATGGGTTTGTTCATCGTCTTGTTGTCCTTGAGCGCGTCTCGAATAAAACCGGCAAAATGGTTTGGTTTTTGCGTATTAGTTTTCGTTCTGACGACCGCCGGCTTTTTGCTATTTCGACAACCGCCACCACCGCCGATTCAAGCCGAAATGTCACGCATGATGACCACTCGCGACATCATGGAAGAGATTCAAACCCAACTTCGGGAGGAGCCTAATAATGCCGAGCTTTGGTTCCAGCTAGGGCAGGGTTATTTGCTCGAAGGAGAGTTTGATGGTGCACTTATTTGTTTCGACTACGCGATCCAATTGACTGACCCAGTCAGTGCTACTCAGCTTGCCGCCAAAGCGACGACCTTGTATTACATTCATAAGCAAGCAATGACGGATGAAGTGGGTTTGTTGCTTGAACAAGCGCTACAACTTGAACCTCACAATGAAGCGGCTTTGTCTTTGATCGCAAATGACCATTTTTTGTCATTCCGCTTTCAGGAAGCCATTGATACTTGGGTACTATTATTAGATTCTAATGATCCAAACTTAGATAGAGTGCAAATCATTCGCTCTATCAACAAAGCAAAAGAGCTGTTGTAGGCGTACAATTTAATAAGCTGTAGAGGGAAAGGTGGGCAACGAATGAAAAATAAAGCACTGAGCATATTGGTTTTGCTGTGCGGCTCTATATTGGCGGGTTGTAGCTCTTCCGATCATTCTGGCTCTTCCTCTTCGGTTTATTATTCTTCAGGTTACTATGATCCTTGGTGGTACGATCATGACGACTACTGGATTTATTACTACCCGGGTTGTTGCGACAACGACGATGAATATAAAGAGAAGCTCGAAGAATGGTGGAATGGCTTAGATGAAGACCAACAGCAATCGATTAAAGACAAGGTAGAAGATTGGAAGGACGATGATATGTCCGCCAATATTGACAATATGAAGAGTCAGTTAGACGACCATTGGCAATCGCTTCCTGAAGAAAAAAAGCAGGAGATTCAAACCAAGTGGGAAAACCGTCCGGAGCGTATTGAGCCTGCAGCTTTACAAGACAAAGCCGTGAAAGAAAAGGTTCAACAAAGAAAAGCATTACCGGAAACGAAAATCCAGCGACCAGTTGCTCGCCCAAATGTGCAGATGCCTAAAGCACGTCCAAATATCCAAGCTAGGCCGAGGCTTCCTCGTCGCTAGTGAATCTAATTTTTATCTCTCGATAAGATTGAGGATGAAGAAATAAAGAAAGGGGCGTACTGTGCGCCCCTTGTCGTATCTATTTAACCATATCTGTTAGTTTAATTAGTACGTGGCTTCGCGTTCGGCTGCAGCCTTATCCCAATCTGGAGCAATGGTTTCCAAGAAGTCTTTCTTATCGGCGTTCATTTTCTCCATGTCCATACCGAGTGCTTGTTGCGCTTTCGCTTTAGTGGAGATGTCCGGGATCTGTACTGGTTCGGTAATGCCTTTCTTCGCAAGTAGACGAACAAGTTTAGTACGCGCATCCGCAGCGCGGTCAACGGCGGTACCGAGCACTTCGAGCGCAACTTCAGGTGCATGCATGTGGACACCGTGAGACGCTATTGCATAGTCCCAACGCCATTGTGCGTGACGGATGTCTTGTAAGATTGGTTGCATTTCTTCTTCTGTTGCACCGGCATCCCAAGCCGCTCCTGCTTCAAAGTGTGCAGCAACGATTTGTTTCTCGGCGGTTAGCTTCATGTTCAGTACTTGCGCCTTACGTGTTGAAACGATGCCCTGTAGTTGCTCTTTTGTTTGAGTGTGGCATTGCGCGCACGTATCATCAAAGCGATCAAATGGGTTTCCGACTTTATGATCGGTATACACAGTGCCATCTTCTTTGGTTACTTTCGGCATGTGGCAGTCTACACAAACTACTTTGTTCTTACCGTGGATGCCTTCTCGCCAAGTTTCGTAACCAGGGTGTTGTGCTTTTAACATGGGTGCTTTAGAAACGGCATGCGTCCAATCTTTGAAGTTTAGTGCGTCGTAATATTTCTCCATGTCGTTTACTGAAGTACCCATATCCCAAGGGAATTTCACCGCTTTCGTTGGGCCTGTGAAGTAGTATTCAACGTGGCATTGTGCACAAACAGAGGCTTGTTGATCGAGGCGGGATTGTTCATCAAATTTTTTGCCAATCGTATCAAAAGCTCGCTCAACATACGGGCGAGTGACCGCAAGTGCTGGCTCGCCATTTTTGAACTCCTCAGAGCGAGTATCGTGACAGTCAGAGCAGCCAATAGGATTTACGATTTCTGAGCCCAAGCGTGCCCATTTTCCCTCGAAATACCCATCTTCACCTCGTTCATCAATCACACGTGCGACATCTGGGCTCTTACAGCTCCAACACGCCATTGGCATGGGACCTGATTTTTCATCGGTGGGAGCGCCAGTGCGAAGTGTTTGACGAACATCATCGAGAGCGTAAAAGTGCCCGCGAGCCTTGTTGTAGTCTTTAGCGAAGCCATAGCCAGCCCAAAGAATGACCATATTAGGGTCTTCTCCAAGTGCATCTTCAATATGTTCGCTTTCAGATGTCGCTTTCCAAGAATGGTATTGGTCAGGGTGGTTTTGTTCGAAGGCGTCATTGCGTGGATCGATGAGACCTTTATCTTCCGCCGCCAACGGAGCGCCGACCAAAAATAATTGGCTGGCGAATAAGGTCGCAACCGCGATAGGTGTGCTCATCCAGTGTTTTATGCTCACGGTGTTATCTCCATATTCATTTTTATTAGCAGCGTTGTGAGAAGCTATTCCAAATAAGAATCGGAGATCTACTGTTTATAATATGGCTTAATTAAATAGATGAAATAGTGAGCGGAACTTGTTTTGTTTTAGATCAATTTATACCAGTGATCTCAATCATGTTTGAATTTATATACCCCTAAAGGGGTAGTTATTAATGCTTTGTTTGATAAGGGGTTAGCTTTTAACCATTTTAAAAATAGGGTGATTAAGCTCGCTTTTTGAACGGTTGTCTCTACCTCTTATGAATAATAGAGGTATTATAAATATAGGTTTAGCGTTGTGGCTTTCTGAAATAAGAATTGATGTCATTTGAAGATGTTAAAAATATCTTCAGAGGAAATTAATTGTCGCTCAAATAAATAATTGAGAATAATTATCACTTATTTAAGAGCTAAGGAAAGAAAATATGGGCAATATAAAATTGGCCATAGAGACAATGTTGAAACTTCTCTTCATCTTTGCCGTCTATGGTTTTTCCATCGCCGCCCATGCGACTTCTTCAGAGCCTGTTGAAGGTGTTCAAACCGAGCGCCATCAAGTCGAATTAACCCGTGACAGAGACTATAAATGTCTCCAGTGTCATAAGGACGCCAAAGATACTCTGAATCTATCGCATGACCCGCAAGCGCTATTAAACCAGGGCAAACAGCTCAACTGCACGAATTGTCATAGTAATATCGGACCCGATCACCGTGAAGGTGCTTCGGAGGTGATTAAGTTCTCCGCAGCACAATCTAAAGCCGTTCACGATAAAGTCTTTCTTGATCCAAGTTTAATCCTTAAAGCCAATAGTCAGTGTGTGGATTGTCATACACCGTTGAAGTTACGTGAAAGTCACTGGACGCATGATGTACACGCGAAAAACCTGACGTGTTCAAATTGTCATGATGTGCATGCTGCGAAAGCCAAAGCGCTGGCATACGACCGTAAAGAACTGATTAAGCAATGTGTCGACTGTCACTCTGAATTTGCCATCGAGCCTGAACTCGCAAAAGAGGAGGAGAGATAGCATGAAATGTTCTAGAAGAAATTTCTTAGCCGGTAGCGGCGCACTGATTTTGACCACAGGCGTTGCAGGCACTTCCGTTGTTAGCTCCTCTCTTTATGCGAGCAACAGTGAACAAGCGAAGCGCATGGGTATGGTTCATGATGAAAATGCCTGCATTGGCTGTACCGCTTGTACCGATGCTTGTCGCGAAGTAAATAAAGTCCCTGAAGGCGTGACGCGACTTAAAATTCATCGCAGTGAACCGATTGGCGAATTCCCAGATGTGGAATACCAGTTTACTCGCGAATCCTGTCAGCACTGTGAGAACCCACCATGTGTTTACGTTTGTCCAACAGGCGCTGCATACAAAGATGAAGCGACAGGCATCGTGGATGTACACAAAGAGAAATGTGTAGGATGTGGTTATTGCCTTGCCGCTTGCCCTTACCAAGTGCGCTTCTTTAATCCAGTCGATCACTCTGCGGATAAATGTAACTTCTGCCGTGATACCAACCTAGCGCAAGGTAAGCAGCCAGCTTGCGTGGAATCTTGCCCAACAAAAGCACTCATCTTTGGTGATTTAAATGACCCAACTAGCGAGGTGAGCAAAGCCATCGAAAGCCATGTTGTCTATCGCGATAAATCGCATTTAGGTACGCAACCTAAACTGTACAAAATTCCGCATAGCAAAGGGGAGGTGTCATCATGAACGGCTTCGAAAGTGCATTCCACTTTGACTCGTTAGTCTGGGATTGGATCATCGCGATTTACTTGTTCCTTGCTGGGATGTCAGCAGGTGCAGTGATGATTTCTATCTATCTAAAACGTAAAGTCATCGAGGGTGACCCAGCAAATAACGGCATCATGAAGGCTATGGCTTGGTTGGCGCCATTTGGTATCATTGCTGGTTTGGTTATTCTGATTTTCCACCTAACTAAACCGCTAGAGTTTTGGAAGATCATGATTTATTACAATCCGACTTCCGTGATGTCGATGGGCGTTATCCTGTTCCAAGTGTACATGATTGTGTTGTTTGCCTGGGTCGGCGTAATTTTCCGCCATCCAATCATCAACTTCTGTGAAGGAAAGCTGCCAAGTAAGCTACTGGACTTTGTTGATGGTCTGCTTATTAAGTTAGGTAAAGGCAACAACGCCATAGAACTTTTTCTGGGATTCTTAGCGATAGTCTTAGCTGCATACACCGGCTTCTTACTGTCTGCATTGAAGACCTACCCAATGCTTAACAACCCAGTGCTGCCTATTTTATTCTTGTTCTCGAGCTTGTCTTCTGGCGCAGCGGCTTGCTTGATGTTCGGAATTCTCGTCTTTAAAGAACCGACTAGCAGCCCGAGCGTGTCTTGGGTTCACGGGTTTGAACGCCCAGTGGTGTTGTTCGAATTGTTCGTATTGGTGACATTTTTCACGGGCTTAATCTTCAGTGGAGGGCAAAATGAAGCGGCTGCGTGGAACGCGATATCCAGTGGCTTTTGGGCGCAGTGGTTCTGGGTTGGTGTAGTACTAATAGGTATGCTAACACCTCTTACCATGAACTGGCTGATACCTTCAGAAGTGCGCCATAAAGGCAGCTATGTCTTTGTCGTTACCACTTTGAGCTTGGTCGGTGTACTCATGTTACGTACGTTCATCCTTTATGCAGGCCAAATGACGGTTGTATAAGGAGGTTAAATGGAAGCTGAATTGGGTTTTTTCTTACTGATATTGGTGGTCATGGCGTCTAGCAGCGCAGCATTGTTGCACTGGTTTCGACGTGCTATCGGAAAGAACGTGGCGTTACAACATCAAGTTGCCGCGTCGCACATCATCAGTTTAGCTTCCGTTATCTGTCTATTGCTTCTTGTTCTTTGTTTCATTAAAGACAACTTCGCTCTTGAATATGTCGTAGCTCACTCCAATAGCCAATTGCCAGTCGCTTTTAAGGTTGCTGCCGCATGGGGAGGGCATCAAGGCTCGATGCTGTTTTGGGTGGTGACGCTTAGCGTGTGGGCGTCATTTATTGCGTTCAAATCACCTATTAGTACGCAATATACAGGTGACTGCTTAGGTATCATGAACGTGTTAATAGCCGTCTTTGCTTGGTTCACACTAACAACTTCTAACCCCTTTGAATACGCTCAAGTCCTAGCTACAGAAGGACGAGACTTGAATCCGATGTTGCAAGACATTGGCCTTATTATTCATCCACCACTGCTCTATTTAGGTTATGTCGGTTATGCCGCGATATTAGCCTTTGCTTTAGCTGCTTTGCTGGGTAAACGTCCTCTGAGTGAATGGTACGGGATTGCTCGTCGTGCCGCTTTCTTTGCTTGGGGGACACTCACTGTCGGTATTTTGGTTGGCTCTTGGTGGGCTTACAACGAGTTAGGGTGGGGCGGTTGGTGGTTCTGGGACCCAGTAGAGAACGCTTCATTATTACCATGGTTAACCGGAACCGCACTGTTGCACAGCGGAGTTTTAGCTCAAAGACATAAAAGTGCTCTATGGAGTACCTATGCATTGGCATTTGCGACTTTTAGCTTGAGTATTTTGGGAACATTCATTGTGCGCTCTGGCGTTCTTACCTCAGTGCACGCTTTTGCGGTTGATCCAACCAAAGGCTTATTACTGCTGGCGGTGTTGAGTTTGTTGGTCGTGGTCACTTTTGGGATACTTATCGTTCGTGGTGACGGCATCAAAGCTTTTAAGCTAGTTTCTCTTCTTAGCCGAGCATACTTGACCTACGTTGCGATAGGCTTGTTCATCATTATTACAGCGATTGTTTTCTTGGGTACGTTCTACCCGATGGTCTACCAACTGTTAGGACTTGGTAATATTTCCGTTGGTGCTCCTTACTTCAACAGCTTGCTATTCCCATTGTCACTATTAGCATTGGGCGTAATGGCAATTATTCCTTTGCTTAGGTGGCAAAAGGGAGCGGATAAAAATGCTTTTATCTTTGCCTTGATTGCTATGTTGGCAGTGGTGAGCTCTGCTTCCGTGTTTGTTTTCTCGGTTGAAAGCGTGTGTGCAACCAGTTTGATCACGATTATGTTATCTGTGTGGGTTGTGGTCGCCCATTTTTTGCTGATATTAAAATCTGAGGCTAAGGTGACGCTGGTTCCTATGGTAATGGCACATATTGGTTTTGCCCTCGCAGCAAGTGGGGCGGTGATCAACAGTGATTATTCTTATGAATATCATTTGCGAGTTGAGCCTGAGAGCTCGCACCAACGTTCAGACGTGAGTATTGATTATCATGGTATCGAGTGGGTAATTGGTCCAAATTACACCGCAGAACGAGCGAGTATTTATCTTCATTTGGAAGATGGTCGTACTTTGTCCCTTCAACCGGAAAAACGCCATTATCCAGTTCGAGTTATGAATATGACCGAGCCAGCCATTCGTTCATTGTGGCATGGAGACTACTATGTCACGCTAGGCGATAAAGTAGATTCCAATGCCTATGCAATTAAAATTCAGTATCGAGCCGGTATCTGGTGGATTTGGAGTGGTGGGCTAATCGCAGTATTTGGTGCGTTAATGACACTAGCGAACAAAAGAAAAAAGGTGGCACATGGTGTCGAAGAATACGCTTAAGTTGCTATTTCTTGTTAGCGTTGTGGCTTTGTTTGCTGCTCTTACGGCAACCGCTCTGTCTGACAGGCCCAATGTTGAATTGTCTGAGCAGCGCAAGTTGGTGATTCCTAGCTTTACCTCGATATCATTGCTTTCTGAAAAGGAAGTAAACCAAACCGTGTTTAAAAGCGAAGGTTATAGATTGCTGAATATTTGGGCTTCTTGGTGTGGTATATGCAAAAGTGAGCACGATGAATTACTTCTATTAGCAGAGCAGGGTGTACCCATCATTGGTTTGAATTATCGAGATCAAAAACAAGCCGCTCGTGAATATTTGAGCTTTAAACGAAATCCATATAAAGAGGTGATCAGTGATCCAAATGGAAAGCTTGCTGTTGAACTTGGTGTAATAGGTACACCAGAAACTTACTTGATTGATCAAAATGGAATCGTGTTGATCAAATATCGTGGAGAGCTCACGAAAGATAAATGGAATGATATATTTTCGGAGTATTTTGATGTTTCGATTTAATTATCTATTCGCCTATTTATTGGCTTTTACGTTATTTTCATCTTTAGTGAAAGCGGAAGATGTTAAGCAGAATGTTGATCTATTTGAGTTTCATTCTGTTGAAGTGCAACAACGGGCAACCGCTCTAGCCAAGACATTACGCTGCCCTCAATGCCAAAATCAAAATCTTGTGGAATCAAATGCCCCAGCGGCAAAAGACTTGCGTTTAAAGGTCTACACGATGGTGAATGAAGGGAGTAGTGAACGAGAAGTTAAAGAATATTTGGTTGCTAGGTATGGGAATATCGTTCTTTATCAGCCGCCGTTTAATTATTCCACAGCATTGTTGTGGATCTTTCCTGCGCTATTTTTGATCTTTTTTGTCTTATATTCGATCCGAATGACAAAACGTAATTAATGTGATGATAATTCCACTATTAAAAATAAATTGTGCACATAACAAGCAGAATGTTATGATTTTGCAGAATTTATGAAGGCTCCAGTGAATAGCAGACCATAAAAATGAGCTGGAGAAGTAATAAAAGAACGAAAGGTGTACGCAGTGGATTCAGTTATATCGCAATTAAAAAAGGACTTTTATTCGCAGATTCGTGCATTGCAGTCACCGAAGCTGCCACAAGTCACTTCGTCTCTCGCCGTCTTAACCGACGAGGAAATTCAAGAACTCGAAGCCGTTTGGATTGAGCTCGCTGTATGGAAGCGAAGCCAAACTCATTAAACCGATTCAAACTTAGCGACTTTAAACCCCAGGCAAATTTGTCTGGGGTTTTTTTATTGTAGTTAGCTGTAAATGTTATACTATAACAAATGTAAAGTCGGCAGTTGGGGATCATTTTCGCTATGAATTCTCGCTGTTGCTAGAATAAGAGTATGCCTCGTTGTGATCTCAACATTGAAAAATGCGGTATCAATCCCCATAGTTGAAGAGCAAATGAGAGCAATCCCATGAATGCGATAACGAAAATGCATCAAGCAATAAATCGAGTGAGTGTAGATATGGCGGAAGTACGTGCCAGAGTAGATTTTAAAGTCGGGGCTAACAGCAACATAGATGCCGAAATCCTGTCTTTCCATGGCCTAAAGACAGATAAAGAGCATGTAGCAATTATCTTTAAACAAGCGGATCAAACGCAGGATATGCCTTTAGTGCGTATGCACTCTGAGTGTCTGACTGGCGATGTGTTCCACTCTTCACGCTGTGACTGCGGTGAGCAACTAGAAGAGACCATCAATCGAATGGGCGAATCAGGTGGCATTATCCTATACCTTCGTCAAGAAGGCCGCGGTATCGGTCTTTATAACAAGATTGATGCATACCGTCTGCAAAGTCAGGGTATGAATACCTACGAAGCAAATAATCATTTGGGCTTCGATGATGACTTACGTGACTTCACAGAAGCAGCACAAATGCTTGAAGCACTAGGTGTGAATAAGATTCAGCTTGTTACCAACAACCCTAAGAAGATACGCGAGTTGTCAGAGTACGGAATTGAAATCGCAGAGGTTGTCAATACGTCTGCGCACATCAAAGATGGCAACGAAAATTATCTGAAGGCGAAAGTTTCCCATGGTAAACATCACCTAAAGGTTTAATCTTTAAAGATAAATTTAACAGTAAAGCATTTTAAGAGCCTCATATTTATGAGGCTTTTTTTGTATCTAGAGTTGCAAATAAATTGTAAATTTGTATTATCTCGGGACAAAAGTGCAAATAAGAATAATTAGCACTACGAATAAGATTATTAAAAACGCTCAACAAGGATGCTTCTGATGAATGCAAAAAAAGTGTTAGTCCAATCTATTGCTGCATCACTTCTCATTGCTAGTGGTTCTACGGTTGCTGCTTCAGTAACTCAACAACAAGTTGTCGAACATTACGCGGACGTTGCTCACGCTGTATTTGCTGATTCAGTGACAACAGCTAAAGCACTCGACGTAAAAATCGACGAATTCCTAAAATCCCCATCTGCTGCAAAGCTTGAAGAAGTAAAACAAGCTTGGCTTGACTCTCGTGTACCTTACCAACAGTCTGAAGTTTTCCGTTTTGGTAACGCGGTAGTTGATGATTGGGAAGGCCAGCTAAATGCATGGCCACTGGATGAAGGGCTGATCGATTACGTTGCGACAGATTACCAATACGAATTAGGCAACGAAGGCGCCTCTGCTAACATTATTGCCAATACAAGCCTACAGATTGGCGCGTCTAAACTCGATGTATCAAAAATTACACCAGAATTAATTGCGGACTTGAACGAAGTTGGCGGCTCGGAAGCAAACGTGGCTTCTGGTTACCACGCGATTGAGTTCTTATTATGGGGCCAAGACTTAAACGGCACTAACGCAGGTGCTGGTCAACGTGCTTACACAGATTTTGTTGTGGGATCTGAATGTACTAACGGTCACTGTGACCGTCGCGGCGAGTATCTAAAAGCCGCTGCTGATCTGCTGGTTCAAGACCTTGAGTGGATGGAAAAACAGTGGTCTGCAGAAGTGAAAGGCAACTACCGCGAAGAGCTACTTGCTGGCTCGGCTGAAAATGGTCTACGCAAAATGCTATTCGGCATGGGTTCTCTTTCTCTAGGTGAGCTGGCGGGTGAGCGTATGAAGGTGGCACTAGAAGCGAACTCGACAGAAGACGAGCACGATTGTTTCTCAGATAACACGCATAACTCTCACTACTACAATGAGCAAGGTATCTACAACGTTTACACTGGTACCTACAAAGGTGTAAACGGTAAAGAATTGTCTGGTCCAAGTATCGCTGATCTTGTCGCTCAAAAAGATCAAAAAGCAGCGAAAGAGATCCAAAAGCAGTTTGACATGACTCGTAGCCAAGTTGGTGAATTAGTAACGTCTGCTGAGAAGAACAACCAGCACTTCGATCAATTGATTGCAGCGGGCAACGCACAAGGCAACGCGCTAGTAAACGACACCATCATGTCGTTGGTAGCCCAGACCGGTGCGATTGAGCGAGCGGCAAACATTGTCGGCATCGACAGCCTAAGCCCTGATACTGCTGACCACGAGTTTTAATCGTTCATAACCATAATAAATAAGGGCTCTTTGTGAGCCCTTTTGCCGTTTGAGCTCGTTGTTATCACCCTTGTTGTATATGTAGAGCAATGATATGAAGCCATACCTAATTTCTGCGCTAGCCGCGATCCTTTCTTCTTCTGCCATGGCTTACGATGTTAAGTCTGGTGGCAAAACCAGTGTTAAAAAAGATGGAGCGAATGCGTATTCTCTCCCTGCTGCAAACCTTCCAATGAGCAAGCGTCTCGACTTTAGTGTCGGCAACAGCTTCTTTCGTAACCCTTGGGTGCAGGCGCCTGCATCAACTGATGCTCGCGATGGTTTGGGACCGTTGTTTAATACCAATGGTTGCCAAAACTGCCACATCAAGGATGGCAGAGGTCATCCACCGGAAAAAGACGATCTTCATGCCGTTTCTATGCTTGTTCGCCTTAGTATTCCTGCGATGACGCCGGAACAAAAGAAAGCTTTTATTAAGGATGGCGGAATCCCTGAACCAACATACGGCGGCCAGTTACAAGATTTTGCACTCCAAGACCAAAAACCAGAAGGAAAAATCGACATTACCTATACCGATGTTCCGGTGCAGTTTAAAGATGGAACGACAGTCGTTTTGAGAAAACCAAACCTGAAAATTACCGAATTAGGCTATGGTGACATGCACCCAGATACGGAATTTTCCGCGCGTGTTGCGCCGCCAATGATCGGTCTTGGTTTGTTGGAGAGTATTCCTGACGAAACGCTACTTACTTGGGCTGATGAGCAAGATGCCAACAAAGATGGTATCTCAGGCAAAGTAAATAAAGTGTGGGACATTGAGAAGGGTGACTTCTCAATTGGTCGTTTTGGTTGGAAAGCAGGACAACCGACGTTGATGCAGCAAAATGCGGCGGCATTCAATGGCGATGTGGGTTTGACAAGCCATTTATTCCCGAACGAAAACTGCACCTCGAAGCAAAGCATTTGTGACGACATGCCAAATGGCGGCAAACCAGAAGTGAGTGAAAATATTCTCGACTTCGTTGAGTTTTACAGCCAGCACTTGGCGGTGCCGATTCGTCGCAATGTCAAGGATCCGAAAGTGCAACTAGGACAGCAGATCTTTGCATCATCGGGCTGTGAAAGCTGCCATAAGACCAGTGTAAAAACGGCGAAACGACCTGAATTGCCAGCGCTTTCTGAGCAGCTTATCCACCCATACTCAGACATGCTTCTGCATGACATGGGTGAAGGCTTAGCCGATAACCGACCGGAATACTTAGCAAACGGCCGTGAGTGGCGAACTGCGCCGTTATGGGGCATTGGTTATACCGAAGAAGTAAACGGTCACACGTACTTCTTACATGATGGCCGTGCTCGTAACCTAATGGAAGCGGTGTTGTGGCATGGCGGTGAAGCTGAAACAGCGAAACAAAACGTCTTAGCACTGAACAAAAAAGAACGAGATGCATTGATTGCGTTTCTGAATTCTCTATAAGGAAGCAACCATGAAAAAAACACTGTTAGTGAGTGCGATTACCGCAACGTTAAGTTTGGTTGGTTGCCAATCGACCATTAGTTCGAGCTCTGCAAAGCCTGAGAGTACAAGTCATATTTCTCAAAGCGTGTACGAGGTCGAGTTTCAATCAGCTCAGACGTTTTTAGCGCAAACCACAGAACTTGAACAACGCTTCGCAGATTATTGCGCATCAGAGTCGAAAAATGATGCTCAAGTAAAGCAGCAATGGCACCAAACCATGTTGTCTTGGATGTCACTTCAAGGCCAAGAGCGCGGTCCTGCTACGGCATTAGAGCAAAGTTGGAATGTTCAGTTTTGGCCAGATAAAAAGAACACCACTGGACGTAAAATGTCGGTACTGACGAAATCTGAACAAGAATGGACATCAGAGCAGATTGCGACACAAAGCGTTACTGTGCAAGGACTGGGGGCGTTGGAATGGTTGATTTACGACAATGCATCGACACTTTCTACCAATAACAACACTTGTGCAACTGGCGTTGCGATTGCTGAAAACTTGCATGAGAAAGCACAGATCATCGCAGATTCTTGGGCAGAAAATCCATGGAAGTCATTAGAGATGGCGGAATGGGAGTCAGAGTACATTTCTCTTCTGTCGAATCAGCTTGAATACAGCATGAAGAAGCTCAGTCGACCACTAGCGAAGATTGGTAAGCCTCGCCCGTATTTTTCAGAATCGTGGCGTTCAGAGACCTCGCTTTCAAACTTAAAAGCCAACCTTCAAGGGATGGAAGCGTTGTACTTTGCTAACGGAAATGGTCTAGATGCGCTACTGAGAGAGCAAGGCCATGTAGATCTCGCAGACCGTGTCGTTCATCAGTTTGAAATGGCGTTAGAAACTTGGCCAGAAGATAAAAGCTTATTTGCTGCACTACAAACAAAAGAAGGCTATCGCATGGTGCTCGCTCAATACAATAAGCTAGAGCAATTGAAGTACTTGATCCACGAAGAAGTGGCGATAGAACTTGGTGTCGTAATAGGATTCAATGCTACCGATGGTGACTGATCAAACCCGCCGCACATTATTAAAGGCCGCTCTGTTTGGAGCGGCAGCGCCCGTTATGCCATTTGGTTGTGCTTCGACAATATCGCGAGAGCCTGCGTTGATTGGCTGTTCAATCATAGGCCGAGATAAGTTTGCAGCTGTCGTCGCTGATGAACACGGTATGCCGATCACAACATTGCCGATCCCAGAGCGTGGTCATGGTGTAGCGACAAACCCACAAGGTCATGCCGTGGTTTTTGGCCGTCGACCTGGTACTTTCTTCATGGTGTTTGACTATCGCTCAGAGCAGATGATCAAACTGCAGTTAGCAAAACCGAATCGCCATTTCTATGGTCATGGTGTTTACTCCCATGATGGCACGTTGCTATTTGCCACAGAAGGGGAGAGGGGGACAAGTCGTGGGATCATTGGTGTTTATGATGTGCAAAAGCAATATCAAAAGATCGATGAGGTAACGGGCTTTGGCCTTGGGCCTCATGAAGTGATCATGATGCCGGACGGCGCATTAGCGATTGGGGTCGGTGGAGTACACACCAACGGCCGTGAACCGTTAAACCTCGACAATATGGCACCTAGCTTGAGCTACCTCTCGCAATATGGCGAGTTATTGGATCAGGTTTCTTTACCAGATCATAAGCTAAGTATTCGCCATTTAGCTCATGATGGCGCGGAAACCGTGCTTTGTGGTCAGCAATATCGTGGCGAACCGGACGAGTATCCAGCCTTGATCTCCATGCACACGCGTGGTGGTGAAATGCAAGATCTTCAAGCTGAGCCTGAAGAGTGGGCCCGATTCAATCACTATGTGGCGAGTATTGCTGCGACAGATGAATGGATTTTAGCGACTTCTCCCCCTGGTAGTTGTTATGGAATCTGGTCTAAATCTACCGGCAAGTTGGTTGAGCTCAATGCCTTGCCGGATGCGTCTGGCGTCGTGATTTATGGCGATGAATTTCGAGTGAGTTCGGGTGCAGGAAAAGTGGTTGAGCAACGGCCATTAGAGTCAAAAAAAAGCTTCTCTAGCGGCATCCAATGGGACAACCATTGGTCGCGAATTATCTAGAAAGATCATGACTTAATTGCTTATTGAGAAATTTGTTGTCGATTTCATCTTCAGATTCTTAATTTTAAAGCTGCAACCCGTGAGATATTTGCCATACTTTTTTTATGGCAAACAAACGGAAGGATCGATTCAGTGATTGCTAGATTCCTTATAATAACGGCACTTATGGTGCCGTTTTGCAGCTTTTCTACTGTAGTTTCCCTCGATGCTTCTGCGCAAACAGAGCAAGAAGGAGCAGTCGCTCAGCTGTCTGTAGAGAAGATGATCCATTACCCTGAGGTGATTGATCAACTTTACCAAAGCACAAATTATCGTCTGAATTGGGAAAACGACAATGACGTCGATCAGTTAGTGTTCCAAATGAATTTGGTGGCGTTGGCTGACGTTACCAAAGAGTTTGACGATCAGCTTCGTCGTATTGAACAAGTTCGAGAACAAGGCGATAAGCTCGATTTCGATCTTGTCATGACGGACTCTCTACTCATGTATCTGAGTTACCTCGAGCAAGTTCCCGAAGAAGGCATCAATTGGCTATTTGCAAACAAAGAGTATATAAAATTACCTGCCCCAAATGTCGAAACACTCTCTTTACTCAGTAATGAAATTACAGTTGGTAAATTGGACCAGTTCTTAACCAGCTTACGTTCTCCTTTGCAAACGGAGGATTCGTTTAATACTGCATTTGCTTCGTTATCGACTTACTCAAAATTCGAATTTCCTTTGTATCAACAAGACCAGCGACTTGCACGAGTTGGGGATGAGCTGTTTGATAAAGCAAGCCTAATCGCAAGAATGCAAATTGTCGGGGTTGAAGTCGGACATTTAGATACAGAGACGACGCTTTACGACGAAAATCTAGAGCTCGCAGTGATGGAGTTCCAGCGTATTCATGGTTTGAAACAAGATGGTGTTATTGGCCCAAATACAATTCGTTGGATTAACTTCTCTCCACAACATCGCCTACATTCATTGGCGTTAAACGCCGAGCGTTCACGCATTTGGGCAAAAGAGCGTGATAACGTCGTGTTTGTTAACGTACCAGGTTATGAAGTGACATATTGGCATGATGGTCAAGCGCTGTTTGAATCGAAAGTGGTGGTGGGACGCGCTTCGCGTAAGACGCCAATCATGACGAGTACATTAGACTCAGTCATTCTTAACCCTACATGGAATGTGCCTTGGAGCATCATGGTGAAGGACATCATTCCTAAGGTGCAGCGCAATCCGATGTATCTGATAGAGAATAATATTCAGATTATTCGTTCTTGGACATCACGTGAGATCATTGACCCTACTACGATTAACTGGGCAAGCGTGAACCCTAGAACATTCCCTTATCGTATGCGCCAATCATCTGGTACACACAATGCTCTAGGTTTGTACAAATTCAACATGCCGAATCCACAAGCGATTTATCTGCACGATACGCCAAGTAAAAACTTATTCCAACAAGACCGACGGGCTTATAGCTCAGGTTGTGTTCGAGTGGAGAACGCTGACCAATTGGCTGAACTGTTGTTCAAAACTCAAGGTTTAGAGGAACGATTGGCGAAAAAGCGTCAAAGTTCACGTCGCTCAAACAACTCAGTGCCCCTAAGTGAGCGCATTCAAGTACACATCATTTATCAAACCGCATGGTTAGAAGAGGGTGTGCTTTACTACCGTGATGACATTTATCAATACGATCATCAAGGGTGAGTTACGTTCGCAATTTAAAAAAATTTACAATTCATAAAATTTGTTTGTTGTTCAATAAGTAAACAGAAATTCCAGCCTAAATGTGACAAGCCGGACCGATTTATGCGTTTGACGTGCTAAATTGGTTTCGGTAATGTCCCCTGCTTGTACAGTAAATGAGCAGTGTCTTTCAAATGGTAGGTCGTAATTTTTCTCGTCGTGATTTTCTTAAAATGAGCGCTGGCGGTGTGGTTGTCGCAGCCACAATGCCAACCATGTCTTGGGCATCATTGCCTGATGACCCACGCGTGCTCGCGATGAACAACCTAAACACGGGTGAGTTATTAGAGTCTTGCTACTTTGATGGTAAAGGTTACGTCGATGAAGAGTTAAAACGCTTGGATCAATTCTGCCGAGATCATCGTCGCAACGAAGTGCATCCAATGGATCGACGTTTGTTCGATCAAATTAGCCAAATCCAAAAACTGATTGGAACCGAAGCGGAAGTGATCGTCATTTCTGGTTATCGTTCTCCCGTAACGAATGCATCTCTGCGAAATGGCTCTTCAGGCGTGGCGAAAAAGAGCATGCACATGGAAGGTAAAGCAATAGACTTCCGTTTAGATGGCGTTAAGCTCTCTACTGTTCGTGACGCTGCGCTCAGCTTAAAAGCGGGCGGGGTAGGTTACTATCCACGCAGTAATTTTGTCCATATCGATACTGGATCCGTACGCTCTTGGTAATACCCGTTTGATGCTCGATCTATTTCGATAGACTGCCGCTAACAACCCGCCCAGCAAAGCTTGAAGTCGCTTAGGGTTAGTGTCATAGTTGCGGCAGTTTTCATGCAAATTTATTCGGTATAGGTTATCTATGGCTCTGAAATACCAAGTTGTTCCCGTAACTTCTTTCTCTCAAAACTGCTCTATCGTTTGGTGTGATGAAACCATGAAGGGTATCGTGGTCGATCCAGGCGGCGACGAGAAGCAACTAGTAATGTTAATCAAAGAGCTGGGTGTTGATGTTGTTAACCTAGTGCTCACACATGGCCACTTAGACCACGTTGGTGGTACAGAGCCTTTGGCTGCTATGCTGGGTGGCACAGAGATTGTAGGTCCTCATAAAGCTGATAACTTCTGGTTGCAGGGGTTAGAAGGCCAAAGCCAAATGTTCGGTTTCCCATTGACTGAAGCGTTTGAACCACATCAATGGTTGAATGAAGGTGACAAGGTCACTTTTGGTCATCAAACTCTGAATGTCATTCATACGCCAGGTCATACACCCGGCCATGTTGTGCTTTACAGTGAAGAAGCGCGTTTGGCATTTGTTGGTGATGTCCTGTTTAACGGCAGCGTTGGTCGTACTGACTTCCCGCAAGGTGATTTCAATACGCTTATTAGCTCGATCAAAGAGAAACTGTGGCCACTTGGTAACGATGTGACTTTCGTCCCAGGTCATGGACCTCAATCGACTTTTGGTCATGAGCGTAAAACTAACCCGTTTGTCGCTGATGAGATGCCGCTATACTAGAGCATTTGCAGATTTAGCTCTCGTAAATTATGCATCTGGCTCGGCTGCCGCTAGGTACCGTCGAGCCAACCCCACAAACTCTTCCGCCTCTCTATCCAAATCACTGGCCGAAATAAACACATCATAGCCATAGAACTTCCTTTGATATCTCATTCTATTTGCCAGCATGGCTTGTAGGCCGTCGAATTGCATTCCGTCCTTATTGATGTAGGGAGCAGGGTCGAGCACCATGTCTTCGAACTTTGTCTCGCAGTTATTTTGCCTCGCTCCCAAATAGAGTAGTGCGCGTTGGCCCAATAAAATTTCAGTTGCGATACGTGGACATATCGCGTTGAGGTAGGGCGAGTAATGCTTGAGGCGTATGCCTATCCAAGGTAGTGGTTGATGCCACCCTTCTTGTTCATAAGTACACACACCAATGGAGTCGATATTCTTCCAACGGACGACCCATCCGCCTTTGAAAAGGTGCTGCTGAAAATGCGAAGCGGTCAAGGTATAAGATACTTGGCTCTTTTTAATCATCATGATTGCAAAGCCGATGATGATGGCCATCAGCACCACAGAGAGCATCGCTTGCTTCCAGCCTGGTGCAATTAAAACCAGAAACAAGGTAATCAGCACCACAAGGAGCATGATCAGTTTGTTCACTGGGGAGTTGGATTTGAAATGTGAGTTAGTCAGATGCAGCGTTTCCATGCTTTTAACCTCAATGAATAATGAGTCTGAGGTCTCTGATATTAATTACTCAACTTATTGCTTATTAAGTGCAAAGAACCTCTGTTTTTATACCCAGTATTCAATAAATCCGTTCACAATTTATCTGATTAAATAGTAGACGTTCTATGCAGTGAGCGCATTTTTCATCGCGTTTCGCCGCTAAAACCTACAAATCGCTTGTGAATTTTGGTATAAAACGCGCTTCAAATTTTCATCCCTGCTGAGATGCAGTGAACTGGAGAAATATTCGATGAGACTTGCTCATAAGCGTAAGGTGCAGATGAAACTGCAAAAACGCATTAAAGCGACAGTAGCAAAAGTAGCTGCTGCACCTAAAGCGGCTAAGCCTGCTGTTGAAAAAGCAGCAGCACCTTCTGTTGCTGAGAAAGTTGTAGCTGAAAAGAAAGTAGCTGCAGCAAA